>JASLNQ010000301.1 GCA_030745955.1 Dehalococcoidia bacterium
ACGATTTCGCCGAACAGCGACCGGTGATCTCGAATGAGGCCGATGGATCGCGGAAGCTCACATGGCCCGAGAACGAGTTCTTCTACTGGAAGGCAGACGATAGCGGGCGGGACCTGCTGATTTTCATCGGCCAGGAGCCGAACTTGAAGTGGCAGACCTACACCGGCCTGGTACACCAGGTGGCGAAAGAAAGCGATGTCAAACTCCTCGTCACCGTCGGTGCCCTACTGGATTCCGTTCCCCACACGCGGTCGCCCAGGGTTACCGGCTCCTCAACAAATGAAGACCTGGGGCCGGGATTCGGGAACATCAAGTACGCGGTACCGAACTACGAGGGTCCGTCGGGACTTACTTCCGTGTTGATGGACCGGATGGGGCAGGACAGGGTGCCATCTGCCAGCATCTGGGGACATTCGCCCCACTATTTGCAGGTGGCCCAGAACCCGACACTGACGCACGCCATTCTTGCCGAACTCCAGCAGTTTATCTCGGCGCCACTGGACCTGAGCAAACTCGCTTCGGAGGCCGAGGAATTCGACGAAAACCTGGTACGTGCACTAGCCGACCAACAGGAGATCGAGGGCTATGTGAAACGGCTCGAGGAGCGATACGACTCGGAGGAGGAGTCGCGGCAGCGACCCGAGCCGGCCGCACTCGTGAGAGAACTGGAAGATTTTTTGCGCCAGCAGCGGATTACAGACGATCCGGCTGAGGACGAGGACACCGAGGCTTGAGCAAGATTTCCGACCGGTTGACGAAACTCGGTCAGACCGAGCGATCGGGGTTCGGGTTCGGAACCCGCCAGACCAGCATGAAGGTTCCGGTAATTCTCGTGTGCGCCCGGATCGATAAACCTGGGGACGCGCAGGGGTTGGATGCAGATATTTTCGTTCTGATGCCCGGTGCAAACGGGGCGGCCCAAACGACTTCACCGGGGGATGTTGACCTGTGGGGCGTGGCTGTATCGGGTGGATCGGGTGAGGAGATCGATTCGGCGGTTGAGGTCGGGGCCGATTTCATTATTGTCGAGGACGAGTCGGCGCCCGGATCGGCGCTCAGAGACGACGATAGGGGACGGGGCTTCGTGGTTGGCCCGGAGGTATCGGACGACCGCGCCAGGGCGATCGATTCGGGACCGTTCGATTTCCTGGTTCTCGATGGCTCCGATCTGAACATTCCCCTGAACGTGGGATCGGCACTCGACATCCAGGAGCAACTCTCACGGTACTCATCGCACATTTTTCTGAGTGTTGCCGAAGTGCCCGGGAAGCCAGATTTGGAACTGCTCCGCGATATTGGGATCTCTGCCCTGCTGTACGACTCAAAATCGGCGATAAAGGTGGACCTGGCGGGGTTGCGGAGCTTAATCAGCGAGATAGAACCGAAGAAGCAAAAGGTCTCGGCCGATGCGATGTTGTCCCGCTCTAACGAACCAAACCCCCGGCAACAGGCTGACTTTGATGATGACGATGACGATCACGACCATGGCGACGAAGAAGGGGACTGGGAGTAACAGCGGCGGAAGCCGAGAACCCGTTTCGAGCGTAAATGCTTGAAACAAGCGACAACGAGCAGGAAAAACAATGCCTATCTACACAATTATTGGACTCGGACGCCTCGGGACCTCCCTCGGGATGGCAATTCGGGGGCGTATGTCCGGAAATTCTCGAGTTGTTGGCTACGACGCCGACGGCAACGCACAAACCCTCGCCCAGCGGATGGGTGCGGTCGACACAACTGAATGGAATATCGACAGGGCGGTCGAAGACGCTGACATGATTATCGTTTCGACTCAGGCGGGTGCGCTTTACGACGTGTTCGAAGCGATAGGGCCGTTTCTCAAGGAAGATGCCGTTGTCACCGACACCTCACCGGCCAAGCGTGCCGTGCTGGGATGGGCCGATGAGCTGCTCCCGAGGTATATCGGGTTCGTTGGCGGGAATCCGCTGACCGGCGCGGCGATCACCGAACAGAAGAATGCTTCAGGTCATATCTTTCACGAGGCGAGGTGGGCCGTGGTTGCACCGCCGACGGCACCGCCGCACGCCATCCGGGCGCTTACCGATTTGATTGAGGGTGTCGGCGCCAGGCCGGTATTCATGGACGCCCATGAGCACGATTCGTTTTCGGCCGCGACAACCGGCCTCCCCGCGGTGGTCGCGGCTGCCGTCATGAACGCCGTGAGTGGGTCGCCGTCGTGGGCGGAGATCAGCCGGTTCGTTGGCAACGATTTCGACCAGGTCACGTCACCTGCATCGACCGACCCTGCATCGTCGCAGAGCGCGGCAGCCACAAACTCCGACATGCTGGTGCACTGGATTGACCAGTTGATCGAGCGGTTCCAGGATTTGCGTCGTGGCCTGGAGGACGAGGAGGACCGGTTTTCACCTGATGGAGCGGTAGCCGATTTGTTTGTGCAGGCATGGGAACAGCGTGCACGCCTGGAGGCCGGCGTTGCCGACCGCCGTCCCGAGGCCGAGAGACTGGCAATTCCGTCGTCAGGTGACAGCATGATGGGCATGTTCTTTGGCAGCCGGGTCGCGAGGGTCATGACTGGTGGCGGCAAAGAGAAAAAGAAAGATCCGACGAAGTACGATCGTCGCAAGATGTGATGACGGGTTAAGGATGCCTGTAACTATCGCACGACCGCGCACGCTGCGCGGGGAGATTATCGCCCCCGGCGACAAGTCGGTTTCCCACCGGGCGGTCATGCTCAACGCCCTGTCGAGTGGCGGATCTGCAAGGGTGAGTAACTTTTCACCCGGGGCCGACTGCACTTCGACTGTCGAGATATTGCGCACCCTTGGCGTTGAGATAGCACGCGAGGCCGGTCGAAACGGTCAAGGCGATAGTCTCACTGTGAGGGGCGTCGGGCTTGCCGGGCTGAAAGAACCGGCCGATATCCTGGATGCCGGCAACAGCGGTACCACTACCCGCTTGATGTCGGGGATCCTTGCGGGGCAGGACATGCTGGCGGTACTCACCGGCGACGACTCGCTCAAATCTCGACCAATGGGACGCGTCGTAACCCCGCTCACCGCGATGGGTGCCAACATCACCGGCCGGGCCGGCAACACGCTTGCCCCGCTCGTATTTCACGGCGGATCGCTGAAGGGTACGAACTATGAGATGCCAGTGGCGTCGGCGCAGTTGAAGTCTTGTTTGTTGCTCGCAGGGCTCCGGGCCGATGGTGTCACCACACTCACTCAACCGGCCGAGTCGAGGGACCACACCGAGCGGATGCTTTCCGCGATGGGGGTGAAGCTGGCGAAATCTGGACTTGACCTGGTGCTGGAG
>JASLNQ010000302.1 GCA_030745955.1 Dehalococcoidia bacterium
CGATATTCCACTTGTGACGCTGGTCGACAACTTCTCGGCGAGCGGTTCCGAAGTTCTGACCGGGGCACTGCAAGACCACGGACGCTCGGTGGTGATAGGCACCAACACCTTTGGCAAAGGCAGCGTGAACCTGCTGCGCGGCCTGTCGAACGGCGGCGGCGTTTACCTGACGATTGGACGCTGGTTTACGCCCAACGGGCGCATAATCGAAGAGATTGGCATCGACCCCGATGTCATCGTCGAATACGACCCGGACCTCGTCGGGACCAATCCGCAAACCGCCGAAGCGGGCGATCCACAGATCGAAGCGGCCGTCAAGCAGCTCGATTTCCAGGTGACATCGCTGGCAAGCAGCCCCTGACCGGGCCATAAACCCCGCAACCCCCGCACGCCCGGAACAAAACGTCAATCCCCTCTCCCTGCGAAGGAAGGCATTCAGGACGCGTAACGGTGTTTCCATTCGCAGTATGTGTCGAGATATAGGAAGACCCTGTAATGAGGATGGCTCCTTCAGAACTTGCCACCGGCGCAGAGCAGCATGAAATTGCATCCGGGCCTTGTCGCGCTTCCCTCCGGTGTCACCGTTGGTTCAGCCAGTGCAAAGCATACAATCCGCGCAGGTTTATTCCGTATCCCGACCGAGTGGCCGGATGTTGGAGCCTGGAACGAGAAGACTGACTGAATGGCCCCGTCGCGCAAGCCGCTCGAATTACCTCCCAACTTCGACCCCGAGGTGAACATGCTCAGCCGGGAGCAGGATGGGCGGCTGTTTCATCCCTCCCCCTACTCGGCAGCGTTCGCAGCGGAGCTGATGGCCAACGGCACGGCGGATGATTTCGCAGTAGCCGGCCGCATGATCGAATCGATCCTCGACTGCCAGGAACTCGACACCCGCGACCCACACTACGGCGGGTTCAAATTTCAACTCGAAGAACCCGTCGTCGAAGACATCAACATCGTCCAGTTCGTGCTGACGGCGCTGATCCCGGCGCTTGTCAGATATCAGGGCGGGTTATCCGAAGCAACCCGGGAACGCGCACATCGAGCCATAGAACTGGGGCTCCAGGAGATCGAGCGGATCGACGTGGGGGTCACCTACAGCAACGTGACGTCGGAAGACATCGTCAACCGGTGCCTTGGCGGGCAGCTGCTCGACGACCCGGACCTGGCGGCAAGCGGTCTCGACAAGCTGCGGCGGTGGATGGCGTTTACCGATGAGTCGGGTGGAGTTTACGAGTACAACAGCGCCAGCTACACGAAGAAGTGTGTCGTCGCCCTCTCCAACCTCGCCCAACTGACACCGGACGCAGAGACACGTGTGCGTTCGAAGCTCATGCTCACCCGTATCGCCTTGAACGGCGCGCTTCACATTCACCGGCCGACCGGCCGCTGGGCCGGACCGCACGGCCGTGCCTACTATCCGACCCTGGTGGGCGATGAGTCGGACGCCGCTGGCTCGATGGCGCCGGAGATACGGATGTACGAGCAGTGGCTTGCGGACGGGCGACTGCCCGCGTGGATCCTGGACGTCCTCGACAGCCATCCGGAGGAGATGACCGTATTCGAGTCAACGTCTGTGAGGGAAGGCATTGGCACCTCAAGCTATCTGAAACGGGAGTTCGCGTTGGGTGTGGCGACTCGCAACCTCGGAAACCAGGCGAATCGCTACATCGCGTGGCAATCCAACGTGTTCACATTCCACTACAACAGGGAGCCGAACGGCCCCAGTGGTTCCAGTGGCTCGGTATTCAGCAGGTACATCCTCAATGACGAATGGTGGGGCGACTTCGAAGTTTCGCCGTTTCGGAAGAACACGGGAGCCATCGTCTCGCAGCCCGTTTTTCCCGATCGTGGCAGCTTCTGCGGCGTTCAGGACCAGGAGCGAGCGATCTGTCTCTACACACCGGAGTCGATGGGCGCACTCGAGGCGCATAACAGCGCGAAGGCCGTTGTCGCGTGGCCCGGGTGGGACCCCGACCACGATGAACTGTGGTTCGGCTCAGAGCGGATCGACGACCTGCCCGCCGAGTTGCCTGAAGGCTCCACCGCGGTGGTGGCCAGCGGCGATTCGATGCTCGCCGTCAGGCCGCTGAAGCGTAGCCTGCTCGGTCCCGATGCTCCAGTCCGCGCTGAATTGCGGGACGGGATGCTGGTTATCGAGATGTTCAACTACCGGGGGCCGGCGAAGACGTTCTGGGAGCTTGCGCGGCCCGGTGCGTTTTTCCAGGGACATTTGCAGGCTGGATTCTACGCAGAAGCAGCAAAACGGAGCGATTTCGCGAATCCAGGAAAACTCGCCCGCGTTATCGGGAACGGTCGGCTTCACGAGAGCGTCGGTCCCGCCTTCACATTCGAGGGAGAGGGCGAGCGGCGATGGCGCGTCGAGTACGAGCGAAACGGCAGGAAGCTTGGGATCGAGGTTGATTTGATGGACTGGAATCGCCCAGTGAACAGGTGGACTCACTCGGGCGACCTCGAGTGGCCGATGCTTGTATCGCCTCTTGCGAGGGAGACGCGCTCTGGCAGGGTCGAAGTCGGTCACGCGAGCCTCATCTGCGGACCGGGCGCGGCCTGGCTGGTGGCATGCCCGTCGAGAAAGCGCTGGGTAGCCGCGTACCATGGCCCTGCCGAGTCTTCCCTGGTGCTGAACGTTCCGGGAGGGCGGGTGGAAATCCCATCCCTGGCGGCCGGTCTGATCGAGTGGCATGATAGGACGGTGATCGTAGATGCGGTCGGCACCGACACGGCGGCTGTCGTTGACGGTGGCATACTGGCGGGAAGCTGACCGGCTCAGGTGATCCGGTGAATTCGTACAGTGTTGGCGGTGCTGTCAGAACCGGTAGAGGTCACTGGTGGTATCGAACCCGAAATCCGGGATAGGGACACCCACCCTGACAAGTCCCGAATAGGAAAGGACCAGGGTGTGCCGGTTCCTCAAGACGCGCGGACCGTCCGCCCAAGCAAGCTCCAACCGCTCCCTGGCCACGGGCGGCGGAAGACACAGACGCCCGGGTCGGCCCACGTGGCAGCCCCGTGTCCCAAAACCCACCGCGCACTCCCGGAGCCCGGCTAAACCCGCAACCTCGACAACTGACTCGCATTCCCACATCGCCTAAACTTGAACCATGGCCGAATCCGATCCACAACGCGCGCTGGCAACAAACCGACGTGCCCGCTACGACTATTTCATCAACGAAACCTTCGAAGCGGGAATGGTGCTGCTCGGTTCGGAAATAAAGTCCGCTCGAGAAGGTCGAATCAACATTGCCGAGGGCTAC
>JASLNQ010000303.1 GCA_030745955.1 Dehalococcoidia bacterium
TTCGGTTTCGCCGTGGATCAGGTCGAGAACGCCGAGTTCCTGGACAGGCAGCACGCTTCTCCGGGTATGTTCGCCACGGTAGGGATCGGCGAGCAGTTCATCGGTCGTGAAGTGGGTCCAGTCGGCCTCGTGAACACGGTAGCGTGCGTTAGGGAAGCTGAGGGGGCGGTCTGGAAGGTCTTCCCTCAGGTTCCAGCCAACGTGGTCGCCGTGCAGGTGGGTGAGAAAAACAGTGTCGATGGTGTCGAGGCCGATCCCGTTACGATCGAAGTCGGCGATTAACTCACCGGGAGCCGGGTACTCGAGCATTTCACCGTGCGGGCCAAACCCGGTATCGGCGAGTACACGCTGATCGCCCGACGTGAATACGAACGAACCAAGGTTGTTGTGAAAGAACTGGCCTTCGAAGTACTCGGGGAACCGGTCGTAGAACGGTGCCCATACTTCGAGCGGGGTTTCCTGGAAGAGGACCCTCGGATCGAACGTGACGCTGCCATCGGTGAGGCCGGTGATGTGTACGTCGCCGATCTGGAGCGTGTTTTTCGGGGTAGTGGGCATGCTGGTGCTTTCGGGGGCAAGTGGGGAGTCGTGAACGCGAGCAGCTGGGCGAGTTTTACACCGCGAAGGCCGGATTATGCAATATCCAGCTGCAAAATGGGCTTCGGGTACGGTCTCTCGAGAACCGGGGGGTGTGGGAGTTACAACCCGATTCTGCAGTTGGGTTTTCAGGGTGTTGCGCATCCCGAAAACGTGTGCTATTGTAAATGACTGATCGTCAGTCACGATACTTTATCAGTACGAAATCCCAATACAAAATCAACGTTATGCCCGTAAAAGAGCGAACACAGTCGGAAGCGCAGCGCCGCCAGCAGATCCTGGCAGCGGCACGCTTGGTATTCGATGAAAAAGGCTACGAGAGCGCCACGATATCGGAGATCGTAAAGAAGGCCGGTGTCGCACAGGGGACGTTCTACCTGTACTTCTCATCCAAGAAGGACATAGTGGTCGACCTGGCCAGGAAGCCGATGGCCGACATGGCGGTGCGACTTCAGCACCTGCTGAACGGCGAGGAGTCGTTTGCCCAGGTTCTGAGGCTATTCGTCCGGACCGGTTTCGAGGTTGGGTACGAAAATCCCGACCTCTGTCGGCTGATGCACATGGGATCGGAGCGGACCGAGGCGCATAAGCAACTTGAGTCCGAGAGCGAAGTGATGCGAATGGTCATCGATATGTTCCACCAGGCGATTGATGCGGGCGACATGGTTCCGGTAAATCCTGAAATAGCGAGCGGTATGTTCCACGCAATTATTGCAGGCGCGTTACAGCTGACATTCGCTACCGATCCACCCCCGGCGAGCCGCCAGGAGATTTGCCGGGAAACCGAAGAGATCATAGTGAGGGCGTTTGCGGCACACCAGGTCTAGACAGTGTTTTTTTGGAGTATAATGACTGATCGTCAGTCATTCAAATAAGAGAAAGCTGAGGAGAAAGTAATGAGTATCTGTCCGAGTGTTCCGATCATGGGGCTGTGAGTTCAAGTATTTATTTTTGTGTTTGTGACTGAACGTCAGTCATAATTCTCTAGTCAACAAGGAATCTTTAGTAATGAATGATGCGATTTTGTCTGGCGAAGCCGTTGAAGGCGGCAATGCCGGATACAGCAAAAGAAAATGGACCCTCGGGCTCCTCTCAATCGCCCTGATCATCATTGGATTGGACATGACGGTCCTTAACGTCGCCATTCCAACGCTGCAGAGTTCACTGGATGCATCGGCATCCGGGCTGCAGTGGATCGTCAATGCGTACATATTGGTGTTTGCCGGAACTCTTCTGACTATGGGGTCATTAGGTGACCGGCTCGGTCGTCGATTGGCCTTCCAGGCCGGTCTGGCGATATTCGGGCTGGCGAGCGTTGGCGCTGCGCTTTCGGATTCGACCGTGCAGCTGATCATCGCACGTGCCGCCCAGGGAATCGGTGGCGCGCTGATCATGCCTTCGACGCTTTCGGTTATCGTCGACGTATTCCCTCGTGAAGAGCGTGCGAAGGCAATCGGGATCTGGGCAGGTGTTGCCGCGATTGGCATTCCGGGTGGAATGATCGCCGGCGACTGGCTGTTGCAGAACTTTTTCTGGGGATCGGTGTTCCTGCTGAACTTACCGGTCGTCGCGCTTGCACTGATTGGTTCTTTTTTCCTGGTACCGGAGAGTCGCGACGAAAACGCGAAAGGCACGGACGTCATCGGTGCCGTGATCTCAATGATTGCACTTTCGGCACTCGTGTTCACCATCATCGAGGCGCCGGAGCAGGGCTGGCTCGCGGCGGCAACACTTGGTGGGTTCGCACTTGCCGCAGCGACCGGTGCGTTGTTTGCCTGGTATGAGTTGCGCATAGAGAACCCGATGGTCGACCTGCGGTTGTTCCGAAACGTGCGGCTGTCGGCGAGCATCGGCTCGATCGGCATTTCGTTCATGACTATGCTCGGGGTGATGTTCATGCTGACACAGTACCTGCAGTTCGTGCAGGGTTACTCACCGCTCGATACCGGCATCCGGCTGGTACCGATGGCGCTGGGCTTCATGGTCGGCGCTCCCACCAGCGCGTTACTCGTGGCGAAGTTGAATGCCCGCACGGTTATCACGGGGGGGCTGGTACTGGTTGCGGCGTCGACGGCCGCCATGGCGATGCTCGACATAGAGACCGCTTACTGGATTACCGGGTCACTCATCTTTACGATGGGCCTCGGGATGGCCAACACGATGGCTCCGGCTACGGACGCCGTGATGGCGGCCGTTCCGGAGGCACAGGCCGGTGTTGGCTCGGCTCTGAACGACACGGTCCGCCAGGTTGGCAGTGCGCTGGGCGTCGGGATCTTCGGATCGATCCTGAGTTCGATCTACAGCTCGAGCATGTCGGATGCCGTTTCCGGCCTTGGCGAGGGTGCTGCCGCTGCTGCCAGCAACTCGATTGGCGCGGCGCTCCAGGTCGCGGATTCGCTGGGCGAATCGGCAGGTGGTGCGGCGGCCGGTGAGCTGGCCCGGGCTTCCAGACAGGCGTTCATCGACGGAACGTCGGTTGTTTACCTGGTTGCCGGTGTCGTTGCCGTGGTCGGGACGGTCCTTGTCTGGAGGTTCATGCCTTCGAAAGACGTCGTGGCCGGGACAGCGGAGGTTGCCGGGGGGACGATTGCCGTCGATATGCCCCCCGCTGCCAGTGCTGGCGCTGGTGAGCTTGCGGCAGTCACAGCGAGGATCGACCGGTAGTTTGGTTGC
>JASLNQ010000304.1 GCA_030745955.1 Dehalococcoidia bacterium
GTTGTAGCAAACCCCGTGCGTGTCGATCCCGTTCATATCGGCATCGACAAGCACCTCCGCACACAGTCGGGCTTCATCATCGGGCATTCCCGCGCTGGCAAACAGGTTCGATATGAAATCGGTCAGCGGTCCGGTATGGACGTATGTTGGATCGGGGACATGCTTGAGTTTTTCGAGGACCATCTTCGATATCCGAACTTTCCTTGAGTGCTTTTCGATGTGGTTGCTTACCGGCGTTTTTAAGACCGGAGGGATTGTTGGAGCGAATATTACCCGGCCTGCGCTAGCGCAAGTGACCTTGTTGCAGGACTGTTTCATGTGTCAAAGTAGTGCGATACGGGCGTGTTGTTGAGCTAATCGGGGACCTACCGGGAGTTTTCATCCGATGACCAGTACGGCTGACATCGTCATTGTGGGCGGCGGAGTACACGGGGCATCGACTGCGTGGCACCTTGCGAACCGGGAGGCTGGAAAAATCGTCCTCATCGAAAAAGAGGGCATCGGTTCGGGGGCGTCCGGGTGGTCCAGCGCGATCGTGCGGCTGCACTACACGCTCGAATCGCTAGTGAAGGTGACGATGTACGGACGGGAGATGTTCGGTGAATGGAAAGACATCGTCGGCATCGGCGAGAGCGGTTTTCGCAAGGTCGGCTTCCTGATCCTGTTCGATACCTCGGAGGTCGAACACGCTCGCGAAATCATCGCAATGCAGCAGCGGCTTGGCATCGACGCCCGGATGATCACACCCGATGAAGTTGGTGCAATCGAACCCCGGCTCGCACGTGATGATGTCGCCGCGGGTGCGTGGGAACCAAACTCAGGCCATGCCGATGGCTCGTCCGTTGCGAACTCGTTTACTGCCGCGGCACGCGAGCTTGGTGTAGAGGTACTGATAGGCCCGGAGGTGCTCAGAGTAACTAACGAAGGCAGCCGGGTAACCGGGGTCGAGACCACAGTGGGCACGATCGAGGCCGGGACCGTCATTGTCGAAGCTGGCTTCAGGACGAGCGCCCTCCTGGCCGACCACGGAGTCGACCTGCCGATCAACCCGGTCCGCCACGCCATCGCAGTCGTTGAGCGCACACCGGACTTCGGCGACATCCACCCGGTTGTTTCCGACCGTATCGTGGAGACCTACTACCGCCCCGAAGCCAACTCGCTGGCCCTGCTGGGTGAACACGATCCCCTGCGGGGCCTTGTCGATGAAGATGTTGAGGCCATCAAGCGCCCGGACCTCGAAGAGCAGACGAGCCTTTTCCAGCGCTTTGCGGCACGGTTCCCCGGGCAGGACGCAGCGTCACTCGTCCGGGGTTACACCGGGGTTTACGACTGCTCACCCGATTATCAGCCGGCGTTCGGGCGGGTGCAGGCGCTCGATGGCCTGTTTATCGGAGCGGGCTTCAGTGGCCACGGCTTCAAGCTGAGCCCGGGCATCGGCAAGATCCTGAGCGACCTGGTGGTCGACGGCTCGACCGACATGATCGACGTCAGGCCGTTCCGGGTCGAACGCTTCGCCGAAGGCGATCCGCTAACCGAAGGCGAAGGCTACGCAAACCGCTCGCTGGCCTAGCGGGGGTTTTGGAGTGGGTTGTACCGGCCCAGTTGCCGGGTAAGCCAGCGGCGCGCGCTCCAGGGCTAGGCCAGTTGGAAGTCGCCGAGTATGTTGGAGATCTCGGCAAGGTCATCGCTTGAGAGCCGCCAGTCTGCTGCCGAGGCGTTGTGGACCGCCTGTCCGGGGGTTTTGGCACCGACGATGCAGCTCGTTATGGCAGGTTGGGCCAATGCCCAGGCGATTCCAAGCTGGATGCCGTCGTGGCCATTGTCGGCGGCCCATCCGATCAGCCGGCTGACGATTGGGAAGGCGTCGTTGAACTGGTCGTCCTTGAACTCCGGCTTGTTGATCCGTTCGTCGTCGCCTGGAAAAACATGACCGGGCCGGTACTT
Organism: Dehalococcoidia bacterium; assembly: GCA_030745955.1. The sequence continues at coordinate 1,945 of JASLNQ010000304.1, forward strand.
GCCCGAGAGCATTCCTTTTGCGAGCACCGAGTGGGGTATGACGCCGATCCCGAGTTCGAGGCAGGTCGGCAGGATTGATTCCTCGGGCTTGCGGTAAAGGATATTGAAGCGGGGCTGGGAGCTGTGGACCCGGCCGAACCGCGAGGCTTCGACGTGTTGCTCGGTCGAGAAGTTGGAGATGCCGATGAAGCCGATCTTGCCGTCCTCTTGCAACTTCACGAGGCTAGCCATCGTCTCGTCGATCGGGTACTGGGGCCTTGGGCTGTGTAGCTGGTAGAGGTCGATGTAGTCGGTGCCGAGCGACCTGAGGCTGTTCTCAATGGCCGCAGCCAGGTGGTCCGGGGAGTGGTCGCCGCTGAGCTTGGTGGCGAGGATCACGTCGTTTCGGCGGCCTTCGAGGGCCTTCCCGAGCACCGATTCGCTGGTGCGGTAGCCCTCGGCAGTGTCGATGAAGTTGACGCCGGCGTCGATCGAGGCGTGGATCGTGTCGATGGCCTGCTGGTCGGGGATCACGCCCATGCCACCGCCGAGGGGCCATGCGCCGAGGCAAATCACGGGGACCTGGAGGCCACCGGTACCGAGTTGGCGTGTGTCCATGCTTCTCCTATTCAGTACGGTGTGGTGCGGACCTTGCCTGCAGGCGTGACCGCGCGTGGTATTTTGGTGTGCCCTACCCGAACATCAGGTTTCCGCCGCCGAACGAATCGCTGGACGTTATGGTGAACGCCGACCTGAAACCCTCGGTGACCGAGGCGGTTTTTCCTTTAAGTGACATCACGTAAGTGACATCACGGGCGGCATGATAGCGCGTTGGTGGGTGGGTGCGCGGCGAAGGCTACTCAAACCGCTCGCTGGCCTAATCCGCAACACCACCCGCCAGGGCCTGGTCTCCCTGTTTGCTAAGCTGCCCGAATGGCCACACGCATCGATGGACCGCTCAAGAGGCAGAGAGATGTTTGCGCGCAAGTCCTGAGCGAGCTGCCCGCCTGGTTCGGCATTCCGACCGCCGTAGAAAAGTACGTAACTGACGCAGAAACACTTCCGTCGTTCGTGGCGTACACCGGCGAAAGGATCATCGGAATTCTCACCTTCAGGGTCCATTTCGAACAGGCTGCTGAGATAGACGTGATCGGCGTCCGGCCCGAATGTCACCGCCGCGGCATCGGACGTGCCCTGGTAGCGGCGCTCGAATCGCACCTGCGCAAACGCGGAGTCGAGTACCTCCAGGTCAAGACCCTCGACGCATCGGCAGAATCCGCAGCCTACGAGCAGACCCGCCGGTTCTTCAGCGCGATGGGTTTCGTGC
>JASLNQ010000305.1 GCA_030745955.1 Dehalococcoidia bacterium
AAAATGGGCCGCTGAATAGATTGGGTGGCCCTCACGACCGCGATGCGTGTACTCATCTGCCCACTGCGTATCACGCGGAATGACACCCAGTACAAGCTCTCCGTCGGGCCGCAGCACACGCTTCGACTCGCGAAGTACGCCGGGGGCGTCATCCACGAAACATAGCGTGAACACGAAGATAACCCCCGCCGAACGACTCATCATCGTACGGAAGATCCTCCCCGGGAGCGCATTTCGTTTCCACGCCGCGCGATGCGGCGATCGCCAGGGGCCGGGGGGCCGGATCGACGCCGTGGCTGACGCCAAGCGCTTCCGCAAACCGTCCTGTACCGACACCGATTTCCAGGATAGGTTCAGCCAGGCGGGCGACGAAAGGGCGGAGACACTCGACTTCTGCGGCAAACAGCGATTGCCCCCCTGGCGTGTCGTACCACGCATCGTACTGCTCGGCCAGGGAATCAAATATCTCGTACGGACCGCACGTCATAGTCACCGTCACTCCTCGTACCGGAGGCGAAGGATCTTGAACTCCTCAGCTTAAGCAACGTAACGAATGTGGCCTGCTTCCTGGTTCCCTGCGAGTGACGTGCAGTCGGTATCGTCCGCATGCGCGAAAACAAGCATCATCCAGGATGGGACCGCAACCTCACTCTGTCGTGACGAGTCGGGATCCGATCGGACCGAGTTGGGTGTGTGAGTCACGGTGTCGCCCAATCAAAAAGCAATTGCCTTGTCTGCCCACCGGGTCCATTCAGCAAGCTCGCCCATCGTGCTTCGCTGAACGCCTTCCACAAAATCTTCGACACCAATCCCACGGGCGTCGCCGCACGTGCCTCAGGTGCCGACCAGGACTCCCTGTCGCACGGCGACCCGGAGCATCCGTGCAACGTTGTAATATCCATCGGGTGTCTTCTGGCCCCGTCTGGCACATGCCACGGCGTCGGCGAGTAAAAAAACCCGCACTTCATCGTTATCGCCTTTGCTCAGGGCATTGACCAGCCGCATGCCGTTATACGACCGCTCCGTACCGTACGGCGGGTCGTTCAATATGAATAGCGTCTTCGTCACTTGTGTTCCTTTTTGGTCCGGCTGGATTGCATTACTACTGACTGGTGCGCACGAGTTCAGCGCCCCGCGTAAAACCTTCAAGCAATACCTCCCGCATCATCCGGCAGGCGGTCAATATTTTCGGGCTGGTGAGACGGTAGTAAACGTGGGCACCATCGCGACGGGCCTCGACGACTCCCCTGTCGCGCATGATCGCAAGGTGCTGCGAAAGATTGCTCTTCGGAATTTCGATCGCCTCAGCAAGTTGCCCAACTGCCAGTTCATCCTCGCTCAACGTCTCCACGATGCGGAGCCGCCACGGATTGGCAAACGTCTTGCAGATCTCGGCCTGAGCCTGGTAGAGCCGGTCTTCGTCACTTCGTTGTGTCATTAGAAGCTCCTCGATTCGGTAGTTTAGTAGTTTCTAAACTTCTAATCAATACTCGGAATCTCTGTAAGACTCAAAGCGGTATGACACGCGGTGCCAGACTCCGGTCTTCGTAAAACCGCTTCACCCGAGTCGGGTAATCCGGCACTCACTCAAGGCCGCGCCTTAGGCCCCGGTCTTCGTAAAACCGGTCAAGCGCCCCCCGGCCATCCAGTTCGATCATCTGCGCACCCTCCGCCCAACCCCGCAGCCTGCCGGTCCTTTTTCCTAGATTCCGACGATTCTTGATGAGGAACCACAACAGCGAATCGCGGGAGAAGAACGCCTTGCGCCACGTCTCGACGTTCTCACCGCAAACGGGTTTCTTGTCACGGGAACGGCGAAAAGATCGTAACGAAATTCGCCAGAACATCACCAGCCACGGTATGTTCACGTAAACGACTGTCTCGGCCTGCCTCGCGACCATCCCTTGCAGGTGACCGCCGTAGTTGCCATCGGCCACCCAGCCGCCGGGATTGGCATCCAGCGTTTTTTGCACCTGCACCCGGAAATCCTCGGGTGTCCGCTCGCCCCAGTCCGGCAGCCAGTAGATGGCGTCGAGCTCGATGTAGGGGAGGCCGAGGTCCAGGGCGATAGCGCGCGCAAGTGTCGACTTGCCGCCCTGCCCGGCAACGAGGATCTTGCGATTCAGATCAGAATTATCAGCCAATCCTCAACCTCCGAAGATCGCCGTTGTCGAACATGATGAAAGCAACCGCGGCCAAACCCGCTGAAGCGTTACTGATCCAGCCCGGCCACTACCTGTCGATCTCTCGGAAAACGTGCCAATGGCACCTAGCTGGACCAGGGTGAGCCCCGCATCGTTGCTTCGTTCGTGACCCGGCGCATCACTTCGGCCAGCGGTAACCCCGTCTCGCGTGCGATCTTTCGGCAGGCCTCGTACTCCGGGGCAGCCTGCGCGATCGTGTCGCCGATGCGCTTCAACTTCACGGGCACTTTGCCGAGTGATGTATCGACATTCACGACCTGCCGTTCGGCCTCGTAGCGCCGCACGGGACGTCGCCGCACCCCGAGGGTTGACGTTTCTTTCAGTATCAACTCGGCTGCCTGGTCGACGAGTTCCCGACCCACCAGGACCGAGAGCATCACGGCGGGCCGGTTCTTCTTCATCTGGATCGGCGTGAACCAGGCATCCAGCGCACCCAGTTCCATCAATCGCTCGTGGACATAACCGAGTACCTCACCCGTCGAATCATCGATGTTCGTTTCGAGCTCCATCAGCTCCGGACGCCTTCGCCCCGGCCCGCCCCTTCCCCATTTCGAACGGGCCTCGCCGACCCAGAGCCCGACCACGTTGGCGTGGCCCTCGGGATCGCGTTGACCCGCGCCGTATCCGAGCCGGTCGGCGCTGAACTCGACGGGGTGAAACTCGGCGAGTGTCGATACGATGGCGGCCCCGGTTGGTGTAACGGCCTCGCCGACCGGTTGCCTGCCGCCGGCCCTGACCGGTGCGCCCGAAGCCCGGTAGATTGCCGCGGTCGCCAACGAGGTTGCGCCCATCGCGCCGTGGCTGCTCAATGAGCTACCGGCGCCGACCGGGAATGCGGAGGCGTGAAGGTGGTCGATGCCAAGCAGCCGGAACCCGATCACTGACGACGAGATATCGACCAGCGTGTCGACCGTTCCCAGTTCATGGAGGTGTGTCGAGCCGGCCTCGCCGCCGTGGGCAGCGGCCGCGGCCTCGGCCCGCACAACAAAAATATGGCGGACCAGGCGTCGGGCGGCGGCTTCCAGGG
>JASLNQ010000306.1 GCA_030745955.1 Dehalococcoidia bacterium
GTTGCCGAGGCGATTTCGGGGGGAGCGTCGCTGGACGATGCGGTGGCCTTAGCGAAGAACCTGAGCAGGCGTGCAGTGTTTATCGGGATGGTCGACACTCTGACCTACCTGGTGCGTGGCGGACGGATCGGGAAGGCGCAGGGGTTCGTGGGATCGCTGTTGCGTGTCCGGCCGATCCTCATGATGCGTGACGGCGAGGCACACCCGGTGGAGCGGGCGCGAAACCGCAAAAAAGGGATCACCAGGCTGAAAGCGATGGTCGCCGAACACGCCCCACTCGAAAAGATAGCAATTCTGTATACGACCGACAGGGACGTGGCGCAAGAGATCGCCGATGAGGTTGCTGAGCTGGATCCGGGTGGTGCACCGGAACTCGCACAACTCGGTCCTGTTGTCGGCAACTATCTCGGACCGGGTACACTCGGTCTTGGACTGGTCAGGGCTGATTCCAGCTGATGGGCGGGCGTGGTTCAAGACGAAATACCCCGACTGGCTCGTCCGGTGTGGCATCGGCCCGGGCGACAGACACGGTGACGGACCAGGCGACAACTTCGCTCCGCAACATTCTTGAGTTAGAGCGGAAGCTCGAATTTGTCGACCGCGCCGTTATGGGCGGCCTCGACCGGTTTATCGAGCAGGCTGCGCGTTCGCTTCCGTGGATCAGGGATATCGAACCGTTGAACGGATCGAGCTATGCAGCCCTGCAGCCGGGTCAGCGTCACCGGTGGGCCTCGGCAGTAATGGGGCGGATCGGGGTTAGTGGTGCGCAGGGTGGTGGCTCATCTCCCACAAGTCCGGCAATTCCGGCGGTTTCGGCGAAACCTGTCAAACGCGCACCTGCCAGGCGGACCACACGCCGCGCCAGATACGAACTCGACACTCCGCTCGCCGAGCTGAAGTTCATCCACCATGCGACACGCGGAAAGCTGTCTCGGCTTGATGTCACCACCCTCAGGGACATGCTCTGGCTGTTCCCTAACCGGCACGTCGACTACTCGAAGGTGACCAGGATCGGCGAGGTTGAGTACGGAGAGTCGATGACGGTGGCCGGACGCGTGGTACGCACCGAAAAAGTCAGGATTGGCCCGCCTCCGGGCGCTGCGAAAATTCTCATCAACGACGGGACCGGGCTGGTGGAGGCGACGTTCTTCAGGCAGGCGTACCTGGCCGATCGGTTCCGGCGTGGCAATGTGGTGGCATTCAGCGGTGAGATCGGTGCGTTCCGGGGCCGTGCGCAGATGCAGAACCCCGAGTACGACGAGTTGCCTGCGGATTCGGCAACGGGTTCGGCGGACGGCGAGTTGCAGCTGACGCACGCCGGGAACCTGCTGCCCGTTTACCCCTCGACCGAAGGCCTCGTCCAGCGGTCGATAAGGACGGCAACGCGCAAGTCGCTCGACACAGGACTTCCGTTACTGTCCGAGTTCCTGCAGGACGACCTGAGACTGCGGCACTCGTTCCCGGGTTTGAGGGAAGCGGTCGAGTCGATGCATTATCCGGACTCGGCTGAGGAAAGGGGCGAGGCGCGCCGACGCCTGGCTTTCGACGAGCTGTTCATGTATCAACTCGCAGCGCTCAAGAAGAAGTCGGAGTGGAGGAACCGGCGGGACGGGATCGTGATTTCCTCTGAGAGAGGCAGGCCGGTCGTCGAGGCGTTCCTCGCTTCGCTTGATTTCGAACTCACTCCCGATCAGCAGAAATCACTGGAGGTCTTTCTCGAGGACATGGCGAGTGGTGTGCCGATGGGACGACTCTTGCAGGGCGAGGTCGGGAGTGGCAAAACCGTTGTTGCATTGTCGGCCCTGCTGGCGACGAATACCGCCGGGTACCAGGGCGCGCTGATGGCACCGACCGAGGTTTTGGCGGAGCAGCATTTCCTCAGCATTTCGAACCAGCTCATGGGCGAGCCGCTACCGGGTGAGCCGCGTGATGCGGTCCGGCACGCGAGTCTGCCCGGAGGCGGCAATCACCGGATCACGATGGTGCTGCTCATCGGTAGTTTGCAGCGGACGATCAAGTCTCGAATCCAGCAGATGATCGCCGATGGCGAGGCCGATCTCATCATCGGCACACACGCCTTGCTGCAGGACCAGGTGTCGATCCCCCGGCTGGGGCTTGCAGTGGTCGATGAGCAGCACAGGTTTGGAGTCGAGCAGCGGAGTGCGTTGACCCAGCGTGAGCCACGGCCCCACCTGATCGCGATGTCGGCCACGCCGATCCCGCGTACCCTGGCGTTGACCGTTTACGGCGACCTGGATGTCACCACGCTGAAAATCCTGCCGATGGGCCGCAAGCCGATCACCACCACGCTGGCAAGTGGAAAAAACGCCGAAATCCAGTCCTATGAACTGATCAGGCAGCAGGTCGAGATGGGCAGGCAGGCGTTCGTGGTCTGCCCGTTGATCGAACCTTCGGAATCTATCGAAGCGGTCGCAGCGGTCCCGGAGTTTGAGCGTCTTTCGGCTGGCGTGTTCAAGGATCTACGGGTTGGATTGCTGCACGGTCGGATGTCGTTGCCAGAAAAGCAGGACGTGATGGACCGAGTGCGGAACCGGCAGATCGACGTGCTTGTGGCGACTCCCGTGATTGAGGTTGGAGTGGATATCCCGAATGCGACCGTCATGATGATCATGAGCGCCAATCGCTTTGGTCTCGCCCAGCTTCACCAGTTGAGGGGCCGGGTCGGCCGTGGCGAGGACGAGAGCCACTGCATCCTGGTTGCGACCACACGGGGGGAGACGGCCGGAGAGCGAATCAGTGCGGTAGTCGAGAATTCCGACGGTTTCAAGCTTGCGGAGGAGGACCTGCGGATTCGTGGCCCGGGCGACTATCTTGGCACGAGGCAGAGCGGGTGGGATGAGCTTAGAGTTGCCACGATCGATGACGTGGACTTGCTTCAACTCGCCCGCAGGGAAGCCTCGGAGTTGATGGCCGACGGAACGCTCGATAGGCTGAACGCGATCCCAGAGCTTGCCGCTGAACTGAAACGGGTCGCCCTGGAGCAGATCACCGAGTTTTCCTAGCAGGCGACCCGGTTCCTTTGTTCGCCACTCCTTTCTCACCCGACACGCCTGGAAAGCAGAACTCATGCGTCCTTCCAAAATCCTTGTCACCGGTATGAGTGGACTGATCGGAGGTCTTGCGGGTCGCAGGTTCACCGAGAACTACGAGGTGACGGCGCTTGGCAGGAGTGAGGTCGAGGGATTTCCGACG
>JASLNQ010000307.1 GCA_030745955.1 Dehalococcoidia bacterium
TGCCGTCACGGTGGATTGACGAGGCAACAAAAGTATCGACAGAGATCCTGGAAAACGAACCTGAAGACCGCCATGTCTACGGCCTCGGGTTCTGGTGCAACGACCGGGCGCAGGTCTGGCCCGACCTGCCGGCCGACTCATTCGCAGCGAGCGGCGCGGGCAACCAGCACACCTGGGTCTGTCCGAGCCTCGACCTCGTCGTGGTCCAGTCACCCGGCACGTACCCATCACGCGGTGCGTTCGATTCCGTTGAGCAGGTTGGCTACCGCAGGTCGATGCAGGACCTGCTGGGCAGGATCGCCGACTCGGTATCATGACGCTCTCAATGCCAACCCCAACAGGCGCCCCTGCCACACGCAGGCGGGACACGAACGGTTCGGGACTACTGGTAAGCTGCGACGTAAATGGGGGATTCGCACGATTCGAGCCTGTCCGTTTCGAGCTCGCACCCGGGGGCATTCAATGAGCGATCGCTTTTTTGCGCTGAGCATTGCCGGTGGGCGTGGTGAGAGGTTGCGCCCGCTGACCGATAACCGCCCGAAGCCGATGGTCGAGATCGACGGCAAGCCGATCATCGGTTACCAGGTCGACTGGATGCGGGCACAGGGGGTCACCGATGTGGTGTTCCTGTGCGGCTACATGGGCGAGATGATCCAGGACTACTTCGGTGACGGGTCGCAACACGGCATCACGGCCCACTTCTCGTTCGAGGAGTCGCCGCTCGGGCGGGGCGGGGCGATCAAGCAGGGCCTGTCGCAGGTACCGAAAGATGCGAAGAACGTGCTGGTTGCCAACGGCGACATAATCACCAACCAGCCGCTTGCCCCAATCGTGAAGCTGCACGCGAAGACCGGCGCCATGGGGACGATGATGCTGGTTCCATACCCGAGCCAGTACGGGGTGGTGGAATCGAACGATCAGGACATCGTGACCCGGTTTGTAGAAAAGGGCAGCCTGCCGTTCTGGATCAATGCGGGAGTGTACCTTTTCGACCGCCAGATCGAGTCGCTGCTCCCCGATATTGGCGATCACGAGACGACAACGTTCCAGGACCTTGCCGCGCAGGGGCGGCTGACCGCGTTTCATTCGGAGATGGTGTGGACCAGCATCGAAAGCCCCAAGGACCTCAGCGACATCACCGACCAGATCCGCGAGGGCCGCTTGACGCTAGCCGGGTCGTAGGGGCTACCGCGAAGTGCTTTGACGGGTGAGGGTGGGGGTAGAGAACGCATTGACGGGCGAGGGGGTTGATAGCAGTTTCACCCACACCCGCGCCCAGTGGGCACCCGTCTTCCTCGAGGGAGAGGGGATTCTGACCCCGGCTTCAGTCGACCTCTGCGAACAGTCTCAGGAGGTCGTGGCGGGAGATCATTCCGACCGGCTTGCCGTCTACGAGCACCGGCAGGTGGTGAACACCCGATTCGACCATTAGCTTGGTCACTTCAGCCAGGTGGGTGTCGGGTGCAACTGTGGCGCTGTCCTTGTGCATTGCGTCGCCGACCCGCGTGTTTCGGGTATCGCGAATGACTTCCTCGATGTTTTCAGGATCGCCTAGCTCACTGCCCAGGATGCGCAGCACCGACTGCCGCAAGTACGGCAAAACGGACTCCTCCGGAAGATATTTCGATTCGGACAGCAATCCGACGAACTGGCCTTCGGCATCGACGACCGCGACCGAGCCAACGTTCTTTTCGAGCATGAGAGAAGCGGCTGCGGACACCGGTTGATCGACCGTAATCGTTATCACCGGTGAGGACATTATTTCGCTTGCCAGCCTGGTGAGCATTAAGCCTCTCGCGTTCCAAGTTGAGCCCGGGGTGGGGCTGAAATCTTAGTACTCACAACTATAACTCCGGGCGCGCAAAACAGCCGGTGAAAACATGAGTTATGCAGGTGTAATCAGGCGGGTTGGAGGGCCAGCGCCTGGCGGGCGAACCGGGCGACTTTTATCGACGCGACCGGGATGTTCTCCGCACTCGTGTCCACTGTGATGTCGTACAGGTCCGGATCTTCAGGGCTTGCTCCGTGTACATCGCCGAAATACTCGGTCTGGAGCTTCTCTCGCCGTTCGATGGAGTGCTCGGCGTCGCGGGCCGACTTCAGGCCCTCGCGCTTCATCACGCGCTGTACCCGGTCCTCCCACGAGGCAAACAGGCCAACCTTCAGGGCGTCCCGCCCCCGGGCCTCGAGACACCCGGCACGGTGGACCAGCACCGCCTTGCCGAGGTCGAACAGGCTGTCGACGCTGGCGTCGGGAGATTTCGTGGAGTGGACGACTTTCGGGCCTTCACTGTCCCAGGTCAACGGCAGAAGTAGCTCTTGCGGCACGTTGAAATACGGGTCGCCCGCGGCGTTTCCGAGGGCGAATCCCGACACGGCGCGTTCGACCAGCGTCCAGAAACGGTCGACGATCCCGTTGGGAGTACCTCCCCTGCCATCGATCACCGAATCCGGGAGCGCAAGCCGGTCGACGTATTCGAAGTCGAACATCCGCGCCACACGCCGCCCCAGCTCGGGTGCACCGGCGCCTATCTGTCCATCAACTGTAATCACAGACATTTCAATTGCCCCCGTTATCCTTCGAGTGCCGGTCGGCGTCCTCATCCGAAAACTCCAGCGAGGTGCGGAACAGCTGCCACATGGAGACCGCATTCTCGCTAAGCGGGTGTACCGACGGGTCGAACAGCCACCGTGTGACGGCCGACTGGATCATGCCGAAGAAGATCATCGCGGCTGCGCTGGGTGATACGGTCCGGTTGATCTCATCCCTCTCGATACCCTGTGAAATGGTCTCGGATACCAGCGAGAGGTACTTCTCAACCAGCCGGCGACCGGCGGAGCGCACCCTTGGCTGGTCGAACTGGGCCGCCTGGGCGATGACGACGAACGATATCCCCTGCCTGAGCTCAACGTATGACACGTGGAGCTGGAGGATGTGCTCCAGGCGTTCCAGCGCATGCCGATCGGACCGGGTCGCACGGGAAATCGCCTGGAATAAGGATTCTTCTACCTCCTGCAGCAGGAGCAGAATTACTTCTTCTTTCGAGGCGACGTGCCGGTAAATCGCAGCCTCGGTAACCCCGACCTTCGATGCCACGCCCCGGATAGTCAGCGCGTCGACACCACCAGTTGCGATCAACTCCCGCGCAGCTTCGATGATCTGCTGTTGCCGTGTCTGGTGGTCGAGCCGGGTACGTGTGGCCATGGCATA
>JASLNQ010000308.1 GCA_030745955.1 Dehalococcoidia bacterium
TTCTTGGCATTTCTACCCCCTTCATTAACCAGAGTTTCTAACATTCACCCTGGTTTAGTTATTGGGGGGCAGGTCAGCGCTCCGTGGACTGTGGGTTACGGATTGATCACCTCAGTGCGGCAGCGATATTGCCGCCATCGACGGTAGTGACATTCGCGACGGTACTTTCGGAGAGCGCCAATCCGGTAAATGCTTTCGCAACGTCTTCTGCGGTCACTTCCTTACCGAGAATATTGCCAGCGAGGTACTCCACTTCGTCCACTCCGCGTGCCGAGGCCCTCGAGCGAATCATCTCTTTTGTGAGAAGCCCACTTTGAATTCGGTCAGCATTGACCGCGTTGGCGCGAATGCCATATTTTCCGGTTTCGAGTGCATACTGGCGCATCAGTGCCAGGGTGGCCGCCTTGGGCAGGCCATAGGGACCGGCGTCGACCCCTGGGTTAACGGCTTGCTTTGAGACGTTGAACAGGAGATTCCCACCGATCTCCTGGAGTTTCATTACCTCAACTGCATTCTGCATCACCGTTTGGTGTGAAAAGAAGTTGATTTCGAAGCTTTCCCGGAGAGTCGCGTCGCTGACATCTTCCATGCTCCCCAGGTACATCGCTCCAGCATTGGAAACAACGATGTCCATCCCGCCAAACTGTTCGCAGATTTCCTCAAATGCCGATTTGACGCTACCCGTGTCGGTGACATCACATTCAATCTGAAAATACGGGTGATCGTCTTCCGGAAACGCCAGGTCGAGGACCGCAATCTCGGCCCCAAGTTTCCTGAACTCGTGGGCAATGGCGGTCCCAATTGTCCCGCCCCCACCGGTGACCGCAACGACGTTTCCAAGGAAGGGTTGGGTGCTTGCCGTGGAGAGTTTCGCCTGCTCAAGCGACCAGTACTCGACATCGAAAACGTCTGGCTCAGCGAGCGATTTGTACGTGCCTATCGATTCAGCTCTTGTGACGGTCTGAATGAAGCTTTCGGCGATATCGGCTGCGATTACTGCCTCGGTCCGGTCGCGGCCGATCCCGAACAACCCGCATCCCGGTACCAGTACGACTCTCGGGGTTGAGTCCAGCCTGGTTTTTTCCAGCTGCCTGCTTTCTACCTGCCCTCGAAAATAGGAGTCGTATTTTTCCTGGAATGCGGTCACCAGCCGCTCGGTCTGTTCCCGGTAGTTCGATGTTCCCGATGCTGCAGGGAATGGAAGCACCAGCGGCCAGTTTTTTGTCCTGATCACATGGTCGGGAGTTGCCACACCGGCCTGGCTGTATCGCTCGATCTCGTTTCCGTTGACGAAGTCGAGTACCCGGTCGGTCGTTCGAAACTCAAGAATAAGCCTGTTTTGAGGAGCATTCGTTCCCTTGCCGAGTCTTTCGTCCAGGGATACGCACACTCCCCTGACTATCGGTGCGACCGCGGATACCCGGCGCAACCTGGCCGGAATTGCTGCGGGCATAAACACACGCTTTTTGCCACCCGCCAATCTTTTCTCAACCGCCGAAATAGCGTCGATCATGTGTCGATAAGAGGTTTCAGCATCGTCGGAGAAGGTGAAGATCCCATGATTCAGCAAAATTAGCCCATCGACATTGGGATTTTCTTCGAAGACCTCCGTGGTTTTCTTAGCCAGCCCAAAGCCCGGCATTGTGTAAGGAACGATGCCCATGCGGTCGCCGAAAATCTCCCTACAGAGTTCCTCGCCGTTCGCCTGGTTGGTGACGCTCAATACCGCCGAGGCGTGGCTGTGGTTGACGAACTTGTACGGTAAAAATGCGTGGCTCAGGGTTTCGACAGATGGGGTTGGTGATGCGGCATCGAGCAGGTTGGACCTGATGTAGCTCACCATGTCTTCATCGGAAAGGCTCTCCAGGGATTTCAGTTGTTGAAGGGGGGCCAACCTGACGGGTGGGAGTCCGGCCGGCAGTATTTCCGCCATGTCCCAGCCGCTGCCCTTGATGCACAGCACTTCCACTTCGTTCCCAAACAGGTCCTCCTGCATGGTTTTTACGGATGTGTTCCCACCGCCGTGCAGTACAAGATCCCGGTCGCCACCGATCAGGCGTGTGCAGTAAACACTCAGCGAAATATCTTCATTGACCCCGCGAAATGCGTCCTGGGATCTCAGCTCTGTCAACTCTGCGGGTGACCACCTGCTATCCATCGGCAAATTCCGAAAATAATGGCTTCATGCTTTCTACCCTGGTCTCTAGATGGGACTAACTACTGGAGTCGCAAAAACTACTCACCACTGATATCAGGAAAGCGACGACTGCAAATACGGCTACGCGACTAAGCAGGCGCCCGAACGCACCGGACGATTGTTTCGCACGAACAACTTCCCAGTACTCCGAATGGACGGCTTTCATTCGATTTCGATAATCTTCGTCGCGGAGTGAACTCTGGACAGTTTTCGCAATCATCAGGGCATGGCTACGGTCGAGTCCGATTTCAGCTAACTCGTCAGCAACCTGCCCGAGGGATTCCCCGGCAATAAGCAGTTTCGCTGCGAGGATATTTAGTTCTTCAGCAGTGAGATGGCCTGTAGCGTCACTAATGTCCGATTCGATATTCCTGCTTGATCCGGTGTGCTCGGCAGGCTTGTCGGCTGGATCGGTTACCTCGAGCTTCGATTGGCGAAGGCGAAGGTCGCCCGGATCGTACTTCACTGATTACTTTCCTGGTTACTGGCGTGAGCTGTGCATATTATCCACGACTGCTGTGCACCCGGCCATCCACTCACGTTGCTCCAGCACAACCACGTTATCCACCGTTGTCGGCCTGCACGCGCTTTCTGTGGATGTGAACGGTGTCTGGCGTGGTGTGGTGGTTGTGGTTGTGCCTGGTCGTGCGGAAAGTGGAAAATCTGTCGCGTTCGCGATCCGGGGGTGGTTTCGGTTACTCCACGACGAACGAGGCCTTTCCGAATCCGCACTCAGTCTCGAAGGCACTCACATCCGCCTCGGGGAGAGTCGATCCCGGGAAAACAAAACTTACCGACTGTTCATGGTCTTTGGCGAGAGAGATCGTTTGCTCCTGCAGCCAGACCGCGTCGTCTTTTCTTAGCCTTGCCCATGTGTCGACAGCGCGGTCGCTAGCGTTATTTCGAAATATGCAGTCAACCATGATTGCGTTGTCGTCCGCGCCCGCGGCGGAAGAAGCTTCGCTGGCGGTTACATCGACAACCTCGAGATCGGGATCGGATTCGGTTGACGA
>JASLNQ010000309.1 GCA_030745955.1 Dehalococcoidia bacterium
CCCCCTCGGAAGAAGACCATATTTCTGGAATCGTGGAGTCGGTCGACACCGACGACCGGGCCATCACGATAAGGCCGACCGACGGTTCCCCGATCCGCCTCATCGTTGGCGATGATGTTCCGCTCATCAGGAACGGTCAACGGGTGCAGATTGGCGATATCAGCGAGGGTGACCTTGTTGTCGATGCAACCCGCACCGATCCCGACTCTGACCTGCTCACACGGTTAGTAGTCGTCTCCGGGACGAACGTGAAGTTCAAAGGGACCGTAACGGGTATCGGACGGGAACTGGCCCGCCTGCTGGTGACCGGTGAAAACGGTCGGGCGGTGAACGTATTGGTGACCGACGAAACCTGGGTCATTCTCGATAGTCGCCGTGTGCCGTTCGACGACCTGACGACCGGCTTGAGCGTCGTAAACGGCGTCTACTCGGTCGCGGGCCGCGACGGTGCGTTCTACAACGTGGCGAGTGTCGTTTCAGTTGAATCGCCCAAAGTAGGGCGTGCAGCCGGGGTCATTATCAACGTCGATGTGGTTTCGGGGACACTTTCCATTCTGTCGGGTAAATCGACCGAAACCCGACTGCTTGAACTGCGCTTACCCGAATACCCCCTTGGCGACAACATGCAGAAGGATGGGCTTCCGATCCGTTCGCTGCTGGACGTTGAGCGGGGCGACCGTGTCGACATTGTCCTCTATGTAATTGGGAGCGGGAAGATCGAGAAGCTGTCGGTTGTTTCCGATAACTTCGTCCGTTCACGGGGAACCCTGCTGGGTGTCTCCCCTAACCTGCGGTTCTTGCAGGTGGAACTTGTCAGCGGCGAAGTGTTCGATCTGTGGGTTGGCCCCGGTTCAACCCTTAAACAAAACGGTCGCACGGTCGAATCGCTCGCAGATGTAGCCGCTCTGCTCGAACGCGCCCGCACCGCCGACCCGGACGCTGCAGCGCTGGTCCCGAGTGTGTTGTTTATACGAGACTCGGTCGACTCAATGCTGGGCGTCATCATTTCGATCCAAATCCAGGTAAAACTCGAATCCGAGCAGGCAGACACCAGCCCCGAACGGGCTGACACGGTGGTCGAGTTGAAGGTGTCGGGTGTGATCGAAGCGATACGCGGGCAGACCTGGGTGGTCGATGGGCACGTCTTCAGGGTCGACGACCGCACCGAGCTGTACGGTGAAGTGCCCGAGGTCGGGCTGGTCGCCCAGGCTGCACTGGTGAGCAGGGCGGGTGGAATGTTCGTGGCGCAGGTTATCAGTGTCGCGGGCGATCCCAAGATGTGAACGGCCTGCTGGTCGAGTAGCGGCTGCGCCCCGCTGCCTGCGCGCGCGATCGTCCACCCGATTCCCGGTCAGCGCTCCGTTCGCTCAAAGTGTGTAGGGTGAAATCTACAGGGTCACACCTGTGACCTTCGTGGGCCCAGGACGAGATGTAATCAACCGCACCTCTCGAAGGAAAAAGAAATCCGGTTGAACGAGAAAGTTGGCGCCCCACCCTCCAACTGTGCGATTGGGCAACCACCCAGAGTGAGAGGAACCGCTGCGTGAAGCTGGATTCAGTTCGAGCATCATTCGATCGTGTTGGCGATCGCGGCGGCTGGGATTTTTCGAAAATCCAATCTCGCAGGGGTGAAATCCCCTGGGATTACAGGGCGGTCGTTCAATCGGAAACCCCACCGGCAGCCAGAGCCCTCGATATAGGAACCGGAGGAGGAGAATACCTGCTCGAAATGGCAGCCTTTTTCAGTTCAGTTGTGGGGATAGACCCTGATCCAGAGATGATCGCCGTGGCAACGTCAAATGCGCAGAAGAGCGGAATAGCAAACGTGTCATTCCAGAAAGGCTCAGCTGATGAGTTGCCCTTCTCTGGCAATACATTGGACTTCGCAATGAACAGGCAGGCTCCGTTCAACCTTCAAGAGATTGCGCGTGTTCTCCGACCCGGAGGAGTTTTCGTTACTCAGCAGGTGGGAATACGAAATCTCGAAAACATAGTTGCACCATTCGGTGGGCAGGCATTCCCTGAAAACGCAATTCCTTCGACAGCCAGGCGAACGGCTCTTCAGGTTGGTCTCGTGGTTGATCGGTTGGATGAGTACGACACGGAGTATCGATATCTCAACCTCGACTCACTCGTCTTTCAATTGAAGGCAATTTCGCACTACCTGTTACACCCGGTGTCCGGGGATTCCGGCATGACTAAATTGCTGGAGGCGGCACGGGTCTCCAGTGACGGCAGGGGTCAGTTCATCTCCAATGAGCACCGATGGCTGATGGTCGCGCACAAATGACCACATCACCCCGAAGCAGACGAAACCACGGTCAGGCCTGTCCAGCACCCTCAGGCCGGTTGCGACCGGTGCGGTGGGCCAGGCTCCTGGCCTTGGCCGCGACCCGGCCTGCCGGCTCAAGCGCCAGTGTCAGCGGAATCGAAAAGACAAGCAGCGCGGCAAGGACTCCGAAACCGAGCCGGTAGCTGCCTTCCCAGTCGTGGACCAGTCCCACAAACGCAGGGCCCGCTGCGCCGAAAAGGGCGTTCACAGAACTGGTCAGGCCCACTATCGACCCATAACTCGACCTGCCGAAGTAGTCGCCGAGAATCGCCAGGCGAAGGGGGATAGAAGACCCGAACCCGAGCCCGAAGAACACCACGAAAAACGGCAGGGGCCACATCCCGAGGTCGATGCCGAAAACGTTAGCGTTAATACCCGCCAGTCCGGCAACGCCGACGGTCTGCATCACCATGGAAGCCGTAAGCATTTTTCGCTTGTCGAACCGGTCCCCGAGAACAACCATCCCTGCCCGTCCACTGAGGTCACCGATCGCCACTGCCCCGGCCGCCGTCGCCGCCAGCGCGGCCGTCATTCCGTATTCCAGCAGGGCCGCAAAGTGAAACAGGTTCGTTGAACTCACGAGCTGGCCGAGACTCGTCACGATTGCCAGCTGCCAGAAAAACCGCAGCTTGATGGCCTGGCGCATCGAGACCGCCGGTTCCCGAACTCGCCTGGCACGCTGCTGGTCTCCCGGGATTGCCGGGCCCTCGTCGTCTTCAAGCCCGCCGTCGGGTTGCATGCCGTGGTCTTCCGGGCGCCGTCGCATTACCAGCGTCGCCGGAAAGCCGATCACCCAGAAACCGATGCCCGTCGCAAAAAGCATGTCGCGCCATGATATGTTGTGGTTCGTTTAGTGTATTAGTGTTAGAGTCT
>JASLNQ010000030.1 GCA_030745955.1 Dehalococcoidia bacterium
GACGTAGACGCCTGCCCGGACGTTGCCGGAAGTCTGGCTTCAGGTTGCCCAAACAAAGCCGAGATACTCAGCGTGAGTGGTGTTGATGGCAAGGGTATCGCCAACGCACCTGGACTCCAGAAGGGGTTCAACCCGAAATCCAAAGCCACCGAAAATGCGGGTAAGAAGAAGTAACTCTCCCAAGTAAGCAATCAGTGATTACGCCTCGGCTCTGGTTGGGGCGTTTTCGCGTCGCACGTAAGGTCGTCACGAACTCTTGCTGAACCGTCACATCGCGTTTACCGACTGGGCGAGGTGGGTCTACCATCCGCCCCGCCAGTAGATGTACGCAGAGCCTGTGAGCCACCAGCCCACGGGTATGCTTGTCCCGGTGACGGTAACGATGGTTGAGACCAGAATGAAGGCAGCGAGTGCAGATGCCGTGAATCGGGTTTTCATTTTCTTGAACATTTCGTTCCCCAACGAGTCTTTGTGTTGACTCTTGCATGTTGTCCACACCCCGGTGGACCTGATGTGCTCAATATTGCGACCGGGAGAAACGCGTGCCATCGCGCGGTCTAGTGATCTTTTGAAATCGGGGGGTTTTCCGCGAATGGCAAGGGCTTGCTATGTCCGTGTTTGGCGTTTGGCATCGGAGCTCGATTGTCGCCTGGATCGAGTAGGAGGTTCTGCGGATTTGTGTCGATCGCAGTCACCCAAGTGCGTAGTTGCTCCAGGTACCCCTCATCGACACCACACCCAGCCCCACCACTCACCTCCACCGCTTACCCGCGCATCCACTCACATCAGTGTGACCGGCTCCCCGAAAACTGGTCCAGCCGCTATGTACATTTTCTGAATTTCTGACACTCAGTCTGGCGCGGTTTTCGGGGTGAAGGTCAGATGATTTGGCCTCCGGGAGGAGGCTCGGATCCCAATGAGTATGCGTTACACGAATGAGCAGATCGCCTTTGCCTTCAGGCAGGCTGAGTCGGTTCTGTCAGAACTCAGCGTCGGGGGCAGAATAGCATCGTTCCTCAATACTCGAGGAGACCTGCACATGTCCTGTCCGCACTGCCTGTCTACGTCCGCGTCGAAGAGAAAACATCGGACCTCGCTGGGTTACCGGACATATCTCTGCCGAGGCTGCGGAAGGCGTTTCAACGAACGCACCGGTTCGCCGTTCAACGATCTGCGGTTCCCGACTGACGTTGTCTTGCTGGCAGTCCTCTGGCGTTTGAGGTACAAGCTTAGCTTCCGCGACGTGGCAGAGTTGCTCTTACAACGCGGGTTCGTGATCAGCCACGAGACGATCCGGGCCTGGGAGTTCCGCTTTGCACCGATGATCAGCGACCGGTTTCGCATCAAGCGCCGTAGCACAGCAGGAGTCTCCTGGTACCTGGACGAAACGTACATCAAGGTCGGTGGCCGTTGGCGTTACCTGTATCGTGCGATCGACCGCGCTGGAAGCCTTCTCGATTCGATGCTCAGTGAACACCGAGACAAATATGCAGCACATCGTTTCTTGCGACGACTGTTGGATAATGCTGGAGGGAAGCAGCTGCGGATGACGACGGACAAACATCCTGCCTACACGAAGGCAATTCGTTGGATCGTCGGTCGCAAGGTCCTGCACCGCCATAATCGGTATTTGAACAACCGTATGGAGGGATCCAGGGCGGTGTCGCGACCCTGCTGTGCAGTCGGGCCTTTTGTACAACCAGCACCCGGTCCCGGCCCCACGAATCGCAAACACATAAACGGAAATTACAGTGAAGGCTTCTCCCGGATGTCCTTGTTCATTGCCCATGCCGGGTAGCGATTGAACACCGGCTGGCCCCGCATCGGTTGTCCCAACGGCTGAGGCGGCACCTGGAACGGCCCCTCCCAGCTGATCAGCGCCGAGTACACGTACCGCATCCCGAGCCTGCGCAGATTTCGTCCCGAAGGCACGTTCCAGGTTGCCGCGCTCGCGAACGGCACCGCTCCCTGTTCAAGAATCCAATCGCCAGCCGCACTGACCACCGCGGTCCCAAGGCCGCGGCCCTGTGCGCCCTGTCTGGCCTCGACCCCGATTTCGTAGATGCTGTGGCCTTTGTCCGATGCTGAAGCGAGTGCCATCAACCGGCCATCCTCGTAAACACCGAAATGCGCCAGACCTTCGGGACCGGCAGCGTGCCAGAACATCTCAAAATCGACCTCTGCCAACTGCGGTTCGCTGAGTTTCACCGATCGTGCGTCGTCGACCGGGCGCCATGTCGATTCGTCGGCTACGTAGCACGGCACCGGCCCCCAAACAGCCACCCCGTCGGGGAGTGTCACCCGGCTCAACTCGTACGTTCCAGCCACCGAGAAGAGCAGGTCGGGGTGAAGATCAGCGAGTATCGGCCGCAATTCGTCGAGCCACTCATTCCGGGCCGCCACCGCCACAGTTTGGTCGACGCGCACCGCGAAAAACGGCTGCGAATCTTCGTGGTCGGGAGTCACGTCCAATTTCGGGAACCGGGTCGGCGAGCCCGGCAGCTCATACCCCAGCGACGCCTTGATCCACGGACGGACGTGTTCCAGAAGATTTTGTTCGACCACAGGCCCAGCCAATCGCTAATTAAATCTTGAGACCACCTGAAGCAAGAGGGACCGACTCAGCCAGTACCTCCCGACCTCTCAGAAAACGTGGCTAAGCCACCCTACACAGGCATGGTGCGTTTCGAGTGAGCACGACCGACCTCTGCCGTGTCGCTCCGATGGCCGGCAACGACCCGCACGCCCTCGTCGATCTTCGCCGCCACATTCTCGGGCGTGCAGCCGTCAAGGAAAGCAAGGCCATTCGCATCGCAGGCCGCCTTCACCCGCTCACGCGCCTCGGTCAGGCGCGGGTCCATCGGCTTGTCCGGGTCCCGCCTGATCCCGAACGACATGTGCAGGTCGCCCGGTCCCCACTCGGCAAAGCCAAGGCCCGGCACCGCCAGTGACTGCTCACAGTTCGAAAGGGCCCGCACCGTTTCGATCTTCACCCCGAGCAACAGTTCGCCATCGGGATTCAAAGGCCACGGGTCGGCTTTATCGGTATATGTGTTGGCGTCAACACCCCAGACCGGGGCCGAGGACGGCTGCGAGCCGGTGCCGCGGGTACCCCTGTCGAGGCCCCTGCCGACGCCGGTCATGTTGATCGGGTAACGGCACGACTCGACAAACGCCCGCACCGCGTCGGGCGTCTCGGCCTGGCAAAGTAAGATGCCATGAACACCACGGGCGAGGATCATCCTGAACTGCCAGGCGTTGAAGCGGATGATCTCTTCACTCGAACCTTCGACAGGAGTTTCGACAATGACCGCAGGCGTGCGGTGCCCGCTCGCGGTCGGCCCGCCATCGATCAGCCCCTGCATGTAGTTGTCGAGTCCGGTCATGTCGAACGCACCGTGCTCCATGCCGACGTTGATGTAGTCGGCCCACGTGTGCGCGTCCTTCACTCCCTGCTCGTGGGAGAGATTGTGCCCCGTGTGCCCGCCGTCGTAGTAGATCGGTTGGCCCTGTTCGAGTAGCTCGATCGCCCGGTTGATTCGCGTTGCCATGGTCTTCCTAACGGGATAGTTCTGAATGCACGGCGAATCCTACCCGCTATTGGCGGTCCATGCAGGGGCCATTGTCAAACGGCCACAATTCCTCGGTCCGCACAGTGCTGCGCAAGCCCGACAGAACGCACACCGCCTGCACTCCGCCATACGCCAGCGCACCCGGGAAACACCTTCGTTACATCCCCGACTCACTAGCGCAACAACTCTGCAACTGTGCTGAAACATTCGATTCCTAGTGTCGATATCAGCGATTACGCGAGTTCCGGGTGCCTACGGGCGTGCCGGAACACGCAGGAATGGCCCCGGCGTCGACCGACCAGGTTGGCGGTAAAGAGCCGGATATTTGTGAAGTGACCATAACCGTGGTCTGACCGGGAACCGGTCTGAAAGGAACGAAGGGCGATGGAATACAACCCCATCTACCTGGACATCGTGTGGGTGCTGCTTGCAACAGCGCTCGTCTTCCTCATGCAGGCGGGTTTCGCCATGCTCGAGGCCGGTGCGACCAGGGCGAAGAACGCAGCAAACATCATCATGAAGAACGTGATGGACATTTCCATCGGTTCGCTCGTTTTCTGGCTGATCGGGTTTGGCCTGATGTTTGGGACCAACAAGACGGGCTGGTTCGGCACCGACAACTTCATGCTCTCGAAGATCGATCCCTCGACCGATGAGGGAATGTTCGATTTTGCATTCTTCATTTTCCAGACCGTGTTCGCCGCCACCGCGGCAACCATCATTTCCGGTGCAGTTGCTGAACGAACAAAGTTCATCGCGTACCTGATGTACACGGTCGCGGTGACCGCCTTCATCTACCCGGTCTTCGGATCGTGGGTGTGGGGTGGTGGCTGGCTGAGCGAGCTCGGTACGAACGGTTTCATCGACTTCGCGGGCTCGACGGTCGTCCACAGCGTTGGTGGCTGGGCGGCCCTGGCCGGTGCCATCGTCGTTGGCCCACGCCTCGGCAAGTTCGCCGCCGACAAATCGCCGGTCGCCATTCCCGGTCACTCGATCACGCTTGCGGCCCTCGGTGTGTTCGTCCTCTGGTTCGGCTGGTTCGGGTTCAACGCCGGCTCAACGGTCTCCGGTAACGACGCCTCAATCGCCGTCATCATGGTCACGACGAACCTCTCAGCTGCCGCCGGCGCGGTCGGTGCGATGGCGCTCAGCTTCTTCCTGTGGAAGCGCTTTGACGCCTCGATGACCCTCAACGGCGTCATCGGCGGCCTGGTCGCCATCACCGCGGGTGCCGCGAACATGAGCCCGGGCATGGCTATCCTTGCCGGTCTTGTTGGCGGAATGGTCGTGGTGGGAGCGGTCCTGTTACTCGAACGTGTGATGAAAGTCGACGATCCGGTGGGCGCAATCGCCGCCCACGGTTTCGCCGGCGCCTGGGGCACGCTCGCCGTCGGACTGTTCGCACAGTCTGCCTACGGCGGTGTCGACGGCCTGCTGTTCGGCGGTGGCTTCGGTCAGCTCGGCGTACAGCTTGCGGGTGTCGCAGCAGCCTTCCTGTTCGTGTTCCCGACTTCGTTCATCGTCTTCAAGCTGATCGACATGACGATTGGTATGCGGGCTTCCGACGCCGACCAGATCAGAGGTCTCGACATCAGCGAGCACGAAGCGGCGGGCTACCCGGACTTTGCCCCGGCAATCCCGGCGACCGGACGGGTCACCGATTCGGCGAGTCCCGCTGGTAAAACGGCTGCTGTTCCCTCGGGTGCGGCAGTGGACGGGATAGCCGAAGAGTAACGGAGCGATTTTGCTACTCTCCCATTCCCCGGCCCGGCACCACGAAGCCGGGTCGGGGACCGGGAGGGCAACGCGAATCAATTCCGCAAGCTGGATCAATCCGTGGCAATATTCGCAGCTGCCATCGAAAGGTGAACAGTGAATTCGAACCTCTCGTTGAACGAGAATCTGTTCGAGATCGAATACGACGGCAGAATCCTCGATCTCACTCCCCGTGAATACGATCTGCTTGCTGTACTCATGCAGGAAACACAGCGCGTGGTTGGCAGGGCAGAGTTATTGCGCAGAGTGTGGACAGAAGGAAAACCACTTGTCAGGGTGGTCGATACTTACATTTGCCGGGTACGTTCGAAATTGCAGAAGGCCGGACACCCGGGAATTTCAGCCGCACGTAAACGTGGCTACCGGCTAATCACAACCGTTAGCAGATATCCGGTGAAGTGATCTTTAGCAGCCGGGTAGAGCTACAAACAAGAAGGACGATTTCCAATGAAGCAAATAACCGCGGTGATCCAACCGGCGAGGCTCGGGCCGGTGCGGGAAGCGCTTTCCCTGGTCGGCGTAACTGGTATGACACTCTCCGACGTCCGGGGATTCGGATCGCAGGGCGGCTCAGTCGATACCTACCGCGGTGTCGAATACAGGGTCGACTACGTTCCGAAAATCCAACTCGACATCGTGGTGAGTGAACCCTTCGTCGACCCGACGATCGACGCGATTGTCGAGGCGGCCCGTACCGAGCATGTCGGTGATGGCAAGATCTGGGTGAAGAACGTCGAGTCGGTTATTCGCGTCAGGACTGGCGAGCGCGACGAGGCCGCCCTGAAATAACCACCGGCTGACCGGGCATGTGCGGCAACACAAGACTCAACAACAAATCGTCCCCCCGGCAGATGCCGAACCCCACGCGATCCCTCACGCAGGCGGTGGCTCGATCTCGCCCCGTGCCTGTTCGTACTCGGCCCGCCGGTCCTCCAGGTAAGCCGGGATCGGCACGTCCCACCAGCCGACCACCGTGCTTCCGGAGTTCGGGTAATCACGGGCTACCCTCACCTCGACCAGCGACGGCCCATCGTGGGCCAGCGCCCGGCCGATTGCCGCCTGGATACCGTCTGGATGGTCAACCGACTCCGCATGCAGACCGAACCCCTTAGCAATCGCCACGAAATCAGGCGAGTTGGTATCGTCCCAGTCGGCGCTGATCGCCCGGTCCTCACCGAACTCGGCCATCTGCAGGTCGCGAATCGAGTACCAGCCGTAGTTGTTCAGCACCACCGCAACGACGGCGATCCCGTACTCCTTCGCCGTCGCCATCTCCTGCATCGTCATCATGAAATCGCCATCACCGACCACCGCAACGACCTGCCTGTCGGGAGCCGCGAGCTTTGCCCCCATCGCCGCCGGGTACGACCAGCCCATGGTCGAAAACCCGCCCGAAGTCAGGTTCGTGCGCGGCTCGTAAAACGGAAACTCCAGCACGCATGCCTGCGCATGGCCCGACGACGTAACGACAATCGCGTCGCGGTCCAGCACTTCGCGTAGTTCCCGGTAGAACCGGGGCACGGTCGGTGGGGAGGCTTCTGAGTTGCGCAACTCGGCGGTCTCGTCGAGCCAGGTCTCGCGGAGTTGCTGGATCTCGGCGAAATAGCCGGTCGATTCGTAGTCGACCGAATGCGCCCGTTCGGCCAGACCATCATCAATGGCCGCCAGCACGCGGGCTGCATCGCCCAGGATGCCGACCTCGGGCGTGTAGTTCTTGCCGAGTTCACGGGGATCGATATCGACCTGGATCAGCTTGACTTTACCGGTGTCAAAAGTCGTGCCAGAACGGAACGACGACGCCACCTGGTCGGTAAAGCGGGTACCCACCGCCAGGATCACATCGGCCGTAGTCGTGAGGGAGTTGCCGATCGAGGTGCCCTTCGTGCCGAGGTGCCAGCCGTACAGCGGGTGGTCCTCTGGAAAACAACCCTTGCCCTGGAGCGTCGTGACAACGCCTGAACCCGTTCGTTCGACCAGCGCCAGCAACTGCGACTCGGCGTTTGCCAGCGTTATGCCACCACCGGCCACTATCAGCGGGCGCTCTGCGCTGGCGAACATGTCGATAGCGGTCTCGATACCGGTCAACGCATCGTCGGACAGCGCCTCGGGCAAACTCCCGCCAACACGCTGCGCCTCCCCGACCACACCCGATTCGGCCTGGGTGTCCATTGGCAGGCTCACAAACGCCGGCCCGGGCCGCCCGGTCGTCATCTCGCGAAACGCACTTGCCAGGTCGTCGAACAGTTCGGCCTGCGTGCGCGGCCTGTAGTCGGCCTTCACCAGCGGCTCGAGCACGGAAGGCAGGTCGGCAGGTCGTTTTCGTTCGATCTCCTGCAGCACCCCACGCCCTTCCATGTAGGTGTGGGCCTCGCCGGAAAGCACCAGTACTGCGGTCGAATCGACATAGCTTGCACCGAGGCCCACAGCCGTATTCAGCGCTCCCGGCCCGATCGATGTGAAAACCGCCAGCGGTTTTCCGGCAACCCGGTAGTAGCCATCGGCCAGGTGAACGGCACTCTGCTCGTGACGCACCTGGAGGATCTTGATCCGGTCGGCGCTCGTATGAAAGGCATCGAGCGTCGCAATGATGCCGTGACCGGGTACCCCGACGAGATAGGGAACACCCTCGGCGAGCAACCTGTCTCTGACGATCTCGCCACCGGTAAGCCTGTGTTCTGGCATTTCGCTCGATCCTCACCCTATCGATATAATGGGTCGTTGCGCACACATGCACCACACGGTCACTCTCACTAGACCGTAGCGAGTGCGAAACGCAATCGTAACCGTAAATCGGGCTGGTGGTCCTTGCTGGTACGAACTAAACACAGGTTGATCCGGACGGCAACGTCGTTCACGCTCCTCCTCGTTCCATTGTTGATGGTGCTGGGGTTGGCCGCGCCTGTCATCGGTCCCGCCATCGACCACCACTACGCCGACCGTTCGCCGAACCACGCCCACGCATTCGTCGGCGAGGCGACGAACGAACACCTCCACTTGCTGACCGGCCATGACCACGAACAGGGTGTTCAGGGCGATGGCGTTTCGGTGGTGTCTACCTCGGCAACATCGCCGGATGGTCCGTTGACCCTCGACGGTGCGACCCTCGAATCACTCGTTCCGGACTTCGACGATCACATGACCGCAGTGGATCTCGGCTCGCCCCGTGCGCCCGACACCGAAGCGGTAGCTCCCCTGGACCCGCCCCCACGCCGCGCGTAATCAGCAACCTATTACGCAAATCCTTTTAGTTTTTTCGATGTCGGCCTGCGTTTGGGCCGACTCAAGGCAGGGAGCTACGAAATGTCCATATTTAGCTGGCGCACACGCGCCGCACTTCTACTCACACTCCTGTTCGCTCTACTCGGTACGAGCACCGTTCTGGCCCACGAGGGCCGCGATGTTGGCGACTACAACTTCGTCGTTGGATTCATCAACGAGCCTGCCGTTGAGGGCATGCTCAATGGTGTATCGCTGCGCGTAACGTCGCTGAAGGAAGCCGACGATCACGAGCATGAGGCCAGCGACAACATGGAGACGGCCACTGAAATCGATCTCGTGTCGCATGGCGGAGTATTCGTCGATGAACTGGCAGCGGGCGACCACTACGAGTTCACCTTCGATCACGATTTCGAAGACCTGGTTATACCGTTCCACGCCCACCCGATCGAGACACAGGGCACGATCATGGTCGGCCACGACAACCCGGCCGACGACGAGGTAGTGGTTGAAATTCACGAAAACGGATTCCAGCCGGCCATGGTGATGATCCAGGCCGACACTGTTGTGCGTTTCGAAAACCACATGACGGAGCCGACCGTCGTGATGAGTGGGCCGCTCGGTGACGTGTCCGAGCTGGAAGACACCCCGGCCGCGACGAACGCGGTTCAGGGGATTACGACGCTCGAAGTAGAAGTGACCCACGTCGCGTCGGCTGTGTCGCAGGTCATGACCCTCACCGAGGCGTGGAACTCGCCCGGGCAGTACAGGGCCGAGTTCATCCCGACCTCTCCCGGTCCGTACAACTTCCGATTCTTCGGCGATATCGAAGGACAGGCAATCAACGAGGAGTTCGAGTCGAGCAACACGACCTTCGACGAGGTGACCCCGGCAAACGAGATCCAGTTCCCGGTCCAACTGGCAGCTCCACGCGAGACTGAAAACGCCGCCCGCGGGGCTTTTGATGCCGCCAACGACGCCAGTAAAGACGCCGCCGATGCGAGTAGCGATGCTTCCGACGCCAGCAGCTCGGCATCCACCGCTACGATTCTTGGCATAATTGCGCTCGTCCTTGGACTTGCCGGGTTAGTACTCGGTGGCCTGGCGTTCAAACGTTCAGGCCAGGGTTCCAGCTAGACCATGCAGGAGATAAACGTTGATCCCGATCCCGTTTGAAATATCGCTCGAGGTGACGGCGTTGCCGCTGCTGCACGGTGTCGGTGGCGCAGCCTACGACGAAGTGATCATCTTCGGCGGGATCGGTTTGCTCCTCGTCGGGCTGGGGTACCTCTCGTGGAGGTCGAGCAAAGAGAAAGACAAGCGGCGACGCAAGAGAAGGTCAAAGAAGAGTTGAACCGGCGAACATTCCGGCGCTGGGTACTGGCCGGGTTTGTCGTTCTCGCGGCGCTTATCGCGTTCGTTGGCGCGGCCCCCGATACTGCCGCGGCCCACGCCAACCAGATCAACTCGAACCCGGCCCCGAACAGCGAGCTTGACACCTCGCCCGACCGGGTCATTGTCTGGTACAGCGAACCGATCGAAGAATCTTTCAGTGTCGTGACCGTCTTGAACTCTGCGGCGGAGCGGGTCGACCTTGACGACTCGGCCAGGGACCCGACGGAGCCGACTGCATTGTCGGTGGGGCTACCACCGCTCGAGAACGGCACTTACACCGTTATCTGGAAAAACCTGTCGTCGGTCGATGGCCACAAGGTGATCGGCTCGTTCGTGTTCGCAGTCGGTGAACCATTGTCGGCCGGAGCCGCTGTCGAAGCAGCCAGCCAGCCCCTGCTCCAGTCGGTCGCCGACCCTTGGCTGCGCTGGCTCGTGTTTCTCGGCGCAGCGACCGTAATCGGCGGACTTGCGTTCGAAATACTGATCGGCATTCCAGTTATCTACGGCACCCGCGCCCGGGATTCCTGGCAGGCGGCAGGCATAGCAATGTCGGGCCGGTGGTCACGGGTCGCGACCGTCGCCCTGGCCGTTCTGCTGGTCGCCATGGTCGGCCAGCTGCTCCAGCAGGCCAGCGTGTTGAGCGATAAATCTGCCTTCGCGCCGGATTTCGACACCCTGCGGTCGGTAGCGCTCGAAAGCGGCTGGGGCCGCTGGTGGACATACCGCCTGCTCGCCGCACTGGGCATCGGCATTCTCCTGTTCGTTGCGAAGCGGATGAGCGACGCCAGCGATCCGGAGGATTACGGACCGGAACTGGAAGATGCGGACGATTCCGAGGATGTGGGGGAAGATGACGGGCAGGGCGATGATGAAGCCCCCGGCGCTACACCGGTTGGCGACTCGATCATTGCGCAGGCCGCACTCGTTCTTGGCCTTGTGTTCCTGGGACTGGTCACAATCAGTAGCCACAACGCCGCTTCGCCCGCCGACATCAAGATGCTGGCGATTGCCACCGATTTCGTTCACCTGGCCGCTTCGACTATCTGGATCGGCGGTCTGTTTTACCTGGCTGTAGCGGTGCCGGTGCTGCTGCGTGAAATCAGCAATGACGACAGTTCAGGCTTGCTCAAGGCTGCGATACCGCGGTTTACGGTGCTGGGACTGCTGAGTGCCGGGATTCTCGTGATTACGGGCACCTTTTCGAGTTACATACAGGTGACCATTCCGGCGGCCGTCCAAACCCCGTACGGCTGGTTCCTGGTCGGAAAACTCGCCCTCCTCGTCCCGTTGTTCGCGTTCGCAGCCTACAACGGGTTCCGCCTGGCGAGACGTTTCGGTCTTTCAACCGGAAAGGGAGCCAGTGAAAAGCGGTTCGAGCGTTCACTGCTGGCAGAGGCCGCAATCGCACTCCTCGTGTTCGGGGCCGTCGGCTGGCTCGCCAGCCTCGAACCGGCGCGTCAATACGCCGGGAGGACCGGGATCGGCGTCGAAGAGAACGTCGCTTTCACAGCCGAGGAAGACAACACGATCTTCGACATCGAGATCGACCCGGCCGAGGTCGGCGCCAACGATGTGACCGTCCGCATCGCCCGCCCGAACGGCGACCCGATTGACAATGCCATCGATGTCCGGGTCCGGCTCAAGTTCCTCGACGATGACCTGGGCGAGCCGCTGATCTCACTCACCGACACCGGCGGTGGAACCTGGCAACTCAATGACGCGCGGCTGAACATCGCCGGCAACTACCAGGCAGAAGTTATCGTGCAGCGGCCCGACGCGTTCGACGCCCGCACAGCGTTCCGCTTCAGTGCGCAATCGATCGCAACGGCAGCCGACGCCATCAGGCCCGACACCGACACGGTCAACCTGTTGTTCGGCCTCGAGCTGGCGATAATCGGCGGCCTGGTGGTCGTGGTCGCCTTCCGGGGCATTATCACCCCTGCACTATTCGGGGCGTCGCGTCCGCACCGCGGGCTGCTTGCACCGGGCATTGCGGTAGCTGTCGTCGGCGTATTGCTCGTTTTGAACGTCCAGGTGCTCAGGCTCGGGTTTGCCGAGGACCTCAGGAACCCCTTCCCGCCGACCGCCGATTCGGTGGCCACCGGTGAACCTGTCTACGCGCAGACGTGTGTGGGGTGTCACGGTGCCGACGGACTGGGCGATGGCCCGGCCGGTGTGAACCTTCCCAGGCCGCCGGCTGACCTGTTCGTCCACGTGCCGCTGCATAGCGACACGATCCTGTACGAGTTCATCCGAGACGGGATCCCACAATCGGGTATGCCGAGTCAGGAGGGGAACCTTACTGCCGACCAGATGTGGCACCTGGTGAACTACCTGCGGGCCAGGTTCGACGAGCGGTAGCCGGTTTCAGATCCAGCCCTATCGGGGGAAAGTTGAAGGGCAGGCCAGGGAGCAGGCCAAATTCCGTGGGCATCCGGTTACTTACCCGATGGTTTGGTACCGCCCTTGGTATCGCCGCCACCGCCGCCATCGTCCCCGCTGCCTCCACATTTGAGGTCACCCGGGTTGACGGCACAAAACGCGTCCATGTCGACATCGCCTCTTGAACCTGCGTCAGCGTCGCCCTTATCGACCTCTTCTTCCCCGTCCTTGGTACCGCCGTCACTGCCACACCTCGAATCGGTCGGGTTGTCGATGCAGTACGCATCTTTTTCTTCATCGTCGCCCGATTCGCCATCCTTTGTCCCGGGCGTCCCCTTGCCATCGTCGGCTCCGCCACCGCAGTGTGAATCTTCCGGATACGTCTGGCAGAACTCGGCCTTGCGCGCTTCCATGGCGCTGTCCGAATCCCTGTCCTCGGTCTTGTCCCGGTCCGATTTCTCTCCGTCGTCATCATCCGTACTGCATTCCGCCTCGATTAGCGCTCTTTCGTCGGCGGTCATTTGCCGGAAGCTGCCCAGGACTCCGACGATGCAATCGACGACTTCCTGGGGCGGCGCGTCGCCTTTCGTATCCTCTCGTTTCTCCGGAATGTAGTCGGTATCGTCCTCGCCCGGATCGCCACCGAGGCAGTCATCCGTCACTTTCTGGATCTCCTCAGCCGACAGGCCCACCTGGCCCGTTACGTCGTGACCGAGGAGCTGCGAAGCGCAGTCCAGGATCTCGAGCTCCGAGTCGGCGACAGCCTGCTTACGAATAGCTGCGACCGGGTCGGCGGCGGCCTTTTCGGCCGCATCCCTGATCTTCTCGTCGGCCTTCTCGGCTGCATCACGCACGCTCTTGTCGTCGTGCTTTTTGGCTTCCTCCACGCGGTCCTGGGCAGCGTCGCGCCGGTCCTGCGCGAGCTTGTCGATCAGCCCGCTCGCACCGGTGTCCCCATCGTCGAATTTCTTTTGCGCAAACTCCTCCAACCGATTATTCAGAACATCGGTGTCGAAAAGAACCTCGGGTTTTTCGCCCCGCCTGTTCGAATCGCTGCGGTGGGTCAGGACCACGACCTCGTCACCTTCGCTGAACTGGCCCACCTCGTCCTTGATGACCGAACTCCCCGCCTTATCGTCGGAAGGCCCCAGGTTCACCGTGTTGCCATCGACCGGCTTGGCGATCAGGACCCGGTCGTGTTTTCGAGTGGCGGTGCCGGGTATCGGCGAGATTTTCAGCGCGATGGCGTCGCCTGAAAGCACGTCCCGGTCGGCGATGACAACAACTTTCGACCCGGCCGTGTACGACTCGGCATCGAGTGCCGGCGCGATCTCGGTAGACGCCGGATCCATGTGAATTCTCACCGCACCCATGTCGGTCAATACCTGTATGGTCCCGCCACTCATGTTGAGCAGCTTTCCGATCACGGCATTCCCGGAGGCCGTCCCGGTTTGCTCGCGCAGTGAGAGATTTGGATCGACGACGGTGAGTTGAACGATATTTGAATATGCTTCGGTACCCGCGGCATCGATGGTCCTGACCTGGTAACTCCAGGTGCCCGGCACCGGATTCATTACTTCGAGGTTACTGCTCTCAAAAGGCAGACCGAGCGGAACCCTGCCCCCCCCGCTGTCCATGACAAAAAACTGGTATTGGATC
>JASLNQ010000310.1 GCA_030745955.1 Dehalococcoidia bacterium
TCAGCCAGGACCTCACCCGTCAGCGGATCGAGCTCGATGATCCGCTCGATCTCGTCACCGAAGAACTGCACACGCACCGCCAGCTCCTCGTAGGCCGGCATGATCTCGAGGGTGTCGCCGCGAAGGCGGAACCGACCGCGGACCATCTCCATATCGTTCCGCTCGTAGTACATATCGATCAGCTTGCGGACAACCCTGCGCAGCCCCGGCTCTTCTCCCTTGCGCAGGTTGAGCACCACCGAGCGGTACTCCTCGGGCGATCCGAGACCGTAAATGCACGAAACACTCGCCACGATCAGCGTGTCACGGCGGGTCAGTAACGCCCGGGTGGCAGAGTGCCGGAGCCGGTCGATCTCCTCGTTGACGTCTGACTCCTTCTCGATATAGGTGTCGGACTGCGGGATGTACGCCTCGGGCTGATAGTAATCGTAATAGCTGACGAAATACTGGACCGAATTAGTTGGAAAAAAATCCTGGAACTCGGCAGAAAGCTGGGCGGCGAGGGTCTTGTTGTGGGCGATGACGAGGGTAGGCCGCTGGACCTCCTCGATGATCTTCGCCATTGTGAAGGTCTTGCCCGACCCGGTCACGCCGAGGAGGGTCTGGTGGTGAAGGTTCTCGCTGAGACCGCCGGAGATAGCGCGGATCGCGGTAGGTTGATCACCTGTCGGCCTGAAACTGGCCTCGATCTCAAACTTACCTTCGTTGCTGACCATACCTGAATTCTAACCCGCGAGCGGTGCGAGAACAGGGCAGGGTGACACAGCAGCCCGCATCATTCCACGCCGTCCGGCATACACATGCTATTTCCCGACCGCAGTGGAGGAACCCATGGTGTACTCTCGATCCTGAATTCATTTTCAGGATCACCCGCCAAACCGAGTACGCAATCCGTATCGGAAACTACCAGTCCTGCTCGTCAGCACACCACCCCAGATCCCTCCACTGCGGTCGGGAAATGGGTGACGCAAATCAAACTTCCTCCCAGTCGTCGGGCAACTCCGGCATTTCCCACAGCACGTCGGGTCGCCACCTGGCCCAGATGCCATCGAACGGTGGCCGATTGGCCCGCACGATCCTCAACGCTCTTTCCGCCTCAGCCCGCACCTCCACCGCCTCCTCGCCCGTAAACAGTCCTGCGTCGACCGCCTCAGCGAACTCGTCCTCGTCCTTGTACCGCCACGACTCACGGTCTGGAGCCACCACAACATCCAGGAACATGTCCCACGTGTCGAACCCGAACCGGGTCCGCGTGTAGGGCGCCTCGATGTTGATGTACCAGGCCTTGAGTTCACTCATTCCCTCCTGCCAGAACACCCACAGCGACCACATTGCCCCCGGTGATTTGAGCCGAAGCACGCCCGATGTGTGCCACTCGCGCCGGACCATCTCCCACGATCGGTCGGCCAGCACCTCCGGGCTCAGGTGAGCCGTTTTGCCGGATTCGCCGACCATGACAGTCGCACCCACCGGGAGCCAGGTGGCGACAAGCTCGGGAGTGTCGGCGACGACGATACACGCGAATGCGTTCTGCACGCGATCCTGGAACACGTGCCGGACGACGACGTGGTCGCCGGGCTGGAACCTGGATTTCCGGGCCATGTCTTCGGGATTGACCATTGGCGCATCATACCGGTTGTGACACCATGCGCTCTCCGGTCATATCGGCCCGAGTAGAACGGAGACGAACGAATGGCGAGCCTCAAAGTTGTTGTCGGTACCGATCACGTTGGAACTCACTACGCCGCGGAGTTGCAGGACTCGTTCCCGGAGATCGAGTTCGTCGTTGCTTACGATCCCGCCGAACACGTTGAGGCTATTCGAGACGCCGATGCTTTTTTCGGCTGGCCGAACGACGAGGCATTTGCAGCTGCACAAAAACTGAAGTGGATCGCCTGTCCCGGCATGGGCATCGATAAGATCGTCGCCTACCAGAACATTGTCGATTCAGATGTTCCTATTACAAACGCACCGGGCACCCACGTAACGTCGATGAGCGACCATGTGATCGGTGCCATGGTCGGGCTTACCCACCGGTTCCAGGAAGCCTTCGAGGACCGCCAGGACCGGTCATGGAGCACCGCCAAGTACGCCCACCGGATCACCGAACTTACCGGCACGACCGTTGGCATATTCGGCCTCGGGGCGATCGGCAGGGGAGTGGCAGAACGGGCGACCGCTTTTGGCACCACGATCTACGCCATCGATCCCGGACCGGCCAGCATCCCGTCATGTGTCGAGGAGTGCTGGGACGTTGACCGGCTTGACGATCTGTGCAGGCTGTCTGACTTCCTCGTGATCGCAGCCCCGGTTGTCGACACGACACGCAACTCGATCGACACCCGCCGGATCGCCCTCATGCCCGAAGGCAGCTACATCATCGTCATTTCGCGGGGTGAGATAGTCGATGAAAGCGCCCTGTGCGATGCACTCGAAACCGGCCACATCGCCGGAGCCGCCATCGATGCAACCGCGATCGAGCCGCTTGAGGACGATTCCCGTTTGTGGACCCTCCCGAACGTAATCCTGACCCCGCACTCATCGGCGCTAACTCCAGAACTGTACGAAATGCGACGACAGGCTTTTACGGCCAACCTCCGGCTGTTCGCGGCAGGTGAGCCCCTCGAAAACATCTGCAACAAGACAGCAGGCTTCTGACCTTTTTCATGACACGGTTCCCAGGCGGGTTATATAGCAACGGCCCGCAGTCTGGCATGCATCCGCGGCCTTTACCAGTGCCATGCTGGGACTCTCGAAGGACGGCACGCTCGTCAACCATCGCCGATAACCGCATCAACCGCTCCGGTCGGGAAATCAGGTGGCAGACTCCGGTCCCGATGACGGGCCGATCACACTGCGTTGATCCGCTCATCATGCCGGGCGATGACGACTATCTCATCGCTCTCCTCCGAAAGGTCCGCCCCCTCGAAGTCGCCCCACATTTCGATGACCTCCAGCCCAACCCGGTCGCAGAGCGCGATGATCTGGTGGGGATACAGATAGCGCACGGTCACATTGAGCTCCTCGCGCCGGAGCACCTCACCGGCGGCGTCCAACTCCTCGGCAATCTGCACGCCGTAGTTCATCTGCGTGGTCGTGTCGAACCGGTTCTTCGCCGTCATCACGTACCGGCCACCGCCGGGCTTTTCAACCACGTCAAGTAAGAACTCAGCGTCGGGATGGTCCGCCAGCATTAAGGGATC
>JASLNQ010000311.1 GCA_030745955.1 Dehalococcoidia bacterium
TTCGAGAGATCGGGCTATCGACGCTTGAACTCACGCTCAAGGTCACCGACCGCCAGTTGAACCATCGTCGGGCGACCGTGCGGGCACGTGTTGGGGTGCTCGGTCTTCTCCAACTGGCGTATGAGGTCCCTGCACTCATCGATGGTAAGTGTCTGGCCCGCACTCACGGAAGTGTGACAGGCGATGGTCGCAAGCATCCTCTCCCGCCACGACTCGCCGGTACCACCCTCGCTAAGTTCATCAAGGATCCTGATGAAAACCTGCCCGGCGCCGTCACCACTCGCCCTGGCCGCCAGCTCAGCGGGAACACTCCTCACGATCAGACCGCTGCCACCAAACTCATCGACTCCCCAGCCAACCCGGTTCAGCTCCTCAAGATGCTCCTGCACGACCGTCATCGCTCCGGGTGCAAGGTCGATGGTCGCAGGTTCCAGCAATGGCTGTGACTCGTTGACATTCTGGTCGAACCGCCTGGTAACGCGCTCGAACGTAACCCTTTCGTGGGCGGCGTGCTGGTCGATGAGATACACCCCATCAGGACCCTCGGTGATGACATATGTCTCGTGCACCTGTCCAATAACCCAGAGAACGGGAAGCGTTTCCCTTGGAGTAGCCGCCCCACTGCCCGAATCCGGGTCCATTTCTTCAGTTCCAGGCAACGGGGCTTGGCCGGATGTCTGTTCGATAGGCGGCAGTTGATCAGGCCATTGTGAAAAACCCGACGCCGGCTCCCTCCCCCCCATTGCGGGGGTTACCCGGTCGGTCGCACGGCTGAAGCCGCCGGTCCGGCCCGGAGTCCTGAGAAGCCCGATCGAACCCGCAGCCCTCCCTGCGCCAAGCTCGTGCACCGGTGCCGACGCCGAAAGGACGCCCCGAATCGCACGCTGAACGACCGAATACACGAGGTCTTCCCGCAGCAGACGAACTTCGGCCTTGGCCGGATGAACGTTGGCGTCCACATCGTCGAGTGGGGTGCGAATCCTGGCTATCGCAACTGGGAACCTGCGTTCCGGCAGGAAGCCGTGGTAGGCCTGCTCGATCGCATACGACAAACGGCGTGACTGGACCCATCGGCCGTTCACCGAGAGTGTCAGGTAAGTGCGGTTCGATCGATTGAGAGACGGCGAGCTAATAAGGCCGTCCACGGAAAAGGCCGCCGATTCGTCCGAGTCCAAAGAGAGCATCTGGTCGGCGATTTTCTGGCCGTATACCCCGGAAACAGCGTCGGTAATGTTCCCGGATCCAGTCGTGCGCAGCCGCTCGCGACCGTCGGCATTGAGGTTGAACGCAACGTGGGGATAAACGAGCGCCAGTGATGCCAGCATCGTTTGGATCCGCGAAAGTTCACGCCCGGGCGAGCCGAGAAACTTCAGCCGTGCGGGTACGTTCTTGAAAAGCCCGGATACCTCGATCCGGGTTCCCTGCGGAGCTCCTGCGGGTTCGAGTGAACCTGCTTTACCGAAATCGACCAGGTACCTGGCCCCGGCCTTGGCACCAGCATGCCTCGAACTCACTTCCACCCGCGCCACCGAGGCGATCGACGGAAGGGCTTCACCCCGGAACCCGAGTGTCCCAATCGCGATCAGGTCAGACGACTCATCGATTTTTGAGGTGGCAAAGCGCTCGAAGGCGATCTTCAGTTCGGCAGCAGGGATGCCCTCCCCGTTATCGACAACCGTAATCGATTGAGCGCCACCCCCGGTAACGTGAACATCAACTCGGGTTGAACCGGCATCGAGTGAATTTTCTACAAGCTCTTTCACAACCGAAGCCGGACGTTCAATCACCTCCCCCGCGGCAATACGGGAAGACAGATCGTCGCTTAGAACATGAATCGGCATTTGGTAATCGGTAAAACTCGGCCCGCACCGTGGAAGCGCAACTCACCGGCACTATCAAACAGGCCGATATCGCAGTTTACTTGCAGCCCTGCGCAATGACAGTGCCAACGCGGCAGGCCTTTACAGCCGTCGAACGCGGTTGGTCAGAATGGTATAGCCGAGTGCGGAAACCACCAGCCCACCGCCGGCTACCGCGAACGCCAGGCGGACGTCGAACCAGTCGGCGATGAACCCAAGCGGGATCGCACCGAGCGGAATCAGGCCGAATTCCATCATGTACACACCCATCACGCGCCCACGGTATTCCTCGTCGGTCTGCTCCATGATCAGCGAGGCGTTGAGCGCTCTCCGTCCCGAATCACCGAGACCGAGAATCACCATGACTACGAGAGCGACAGCGTAGGAAGTTGTCGCCGCCGCAAGCAGAATCGCAACTCCCGACAACAGGCTCGTACCCAGGAGCACCCAACCACGATGGTTGTTCTTCGAAAGCCCGGCAATGCCAAGCGATCCGACAAGAGAACCGACGCCGATCATGCTCATCAGCAAGCCGAGAGCCTCAACCTCCATGTGGAAGACCCGTTCAATCTGCACCGGTAGCAGCGTTCGGAACGGCATCGAGAGGAGCGCGGTGCTCAGGGCCACCAGCAGCAATATCATCACTGTGCGGTTGTGTTTCGTGTAGACAATACCTTCCTTGATATCGCGCCACATGCGCCGGCTCCCCCGCACCACCGGTGCCGTGGTAGGCACGAATCCCATCAACACGTAGGCACCAGCGGTCAAGCCGACGATCGTGTAGTACGTGGCCGCGGCGCCTCCGAACCCATAGATCAACCCACCAACTGCGGGGGCCGCCATCGTCATCAGCGACATTCCCGACGCGTTGAGCGCGACCGCGTTCGTCAGGTGGTCTTCGTCGACGAGGTCCGTGATGATGGCCTGGCGGGCTGGCATCACGAAGGCCCAGATAGTCCCCTGCGCCAACGATGCACCGATCAGGTGATAAACGGTGATCCAGCCACCGGAAATCGATACTCCAACAAATAGCGAAATCACCAGCATCCCCAACTGCCCGAACTGGATTATTCGCTTTCGTGGGTAACGATCGGCTACTGCGCCGCCGTATAGCGAAAGCAGCAGGATAGGAGGTGCAAACCCGGCACCCACTACCACAACGGCAATCGGCGACTCGGTCAGTTCCCAGGCCAGGTAGCCGCGCGCGAGCATCTGGATATTCATCGCCGCCATCAGCAACAGCATGCCGAACCACAGGTGGCGGAAATTCCGCACCGCGAGCGAAGAGAATACCCGTGATGCAAATCGTTCGTCTTCCGCAGTTGAACGTGGGCGCCCGGTG
>JASLNQ010000312.1 GCA_030745955.1 Dehalococcoidia bacterium
GCCCCGGAGCCTACCACTAACCGGTCCATTTTGGGGCACCACCGGACATCCGTCAGGACGGACAGGCTTTGAGATCGTCTGTGGCTGGACACTCGGTTTCGGAGAACCTGCATCATAGATGTCCAATAATCCTAATGACTCCGATTTCAGAATCACGTAGCCTCGAACGTTGTGAGCGCCCCTCTTCCAAAGCGAACCATGGCTGGCCGCCTGCTGTTTTTTATGATTGCGGCGGCCATTCCGATGGCGCTTACATGCACTCCCACCCGCGAGCCCGAGGCGACCAGCGTGCCGGTGGCTTCTGAACCCACAGCCGTGCAACTGCCGACCACCCCTTCCGAATCGCCGACGGCAACCACCGTACTCCCTTCACCTGCCGCCACACCAACCCGGTCCCCGGTCACACCGGTCCCGACATCTACCCTCGAGCCAACTGTGCCCGTTCCCACCCTTACTCCAGGGCCAACCGCAACGACGCAAAGATCGACGCCGGTTCCGCCCACTGCAACACCGACACCATCACCAGCGCCGCCAACCGCAACGACCGAACCCACGCCTGCTCCGACTCCGACTCCGGTCCCAACCCCGGCCCCAACAACCGTGCCCCGGCCAGCGGCAACCGCCGCTCCGACGCCGGTGCCAACTTCGGTCCCTGAACCGACACCGGTCGAAACAATCCAGCCGCCTTCTCCAACTTCGGCTCCGTCGGAACTACCCGCCGACCTGACATCTGCATTCATCTCGTTGGCCAGTTTTGCAGTCGATGCCACTCCAACTGCCACGCCGTTCCCAGTCCCAACAGGACCGTTCCCGGATCCGACGCCACAGCCGGCTGCCAGCGTGAATCTGAAGCCGTATTACGGCAGCGGGCAGCCGGTCCGGGTGCGAAACCCAGGGGGTGGGCCGTTCACCGAAAAAACCGACCTGGTGCTTGACTGGTTCATCGAAAATGAAGGTCCGGAAAATGTAGTCGGCAGTTATTTCATCGACATTTACCTGGATGAAATCCTGACCGAACGCTGGGCGGGCGGAAACATCTCTCCAAATCATTTCTTGTTCGTCGAGGGGTTCACTGAACTACTCGAACTGTTCAACCTCACTCCCGGCACGCACACCGTCAAACTGGTCGCCGATCCAACGAACCAGATCAACGAGTCCTCTGACGACGACAACCGGCTGGGCACCGAATTCATCTGGGAGGGACAGGCGGCGCCAACTCCAATCCCGGGAGAACGCCTGCCCAACTTGTCGCTGAACTCCGGAACCGGTAACCCCGCCCCCATGACAGTTGCCCCGTTCACCGGGGCCGTGTCTTCAGGCGGCCTGTCCATCCACGGCGACACTCACATCTCAATTTCAATCCTGAACGATTCACCTGTTTCGATCGATCAGAAGTTCTCTGTCCACATTTTTTTTGACGACATAGTAGTCCGTCGGGCCGAATACGCCGGACTTCTGGGCGGAAACACGCTGCTTCTCGATTGGGACGGGCTCGGATCAGTCGTCCCGATCACCGCGGGTGTCCATACGCTAAAACTGGTCGTGGACGCCACCGGAATCGTCACCGAAAGCAATGAAGACGACAACTCCTTCGAGCTGGAGCTGGTATGGGGGGCCGACAGTCCGCTGCCTGCGCCCGGACTACCGGCGAACACCGAAGCGCCTGCCCGGCCTCCCCAGGCGCTGGCGAATCTGACCGGGTACACCCCTTATGGCTGGGATGCAGCCATCACCGTGAGCCATGAGGCGGAAGGACTGGCACTCGGACGAGATGGAACGGCATGGGCCGCCGCTTCAGCAACAATATCCTTCGCAATCCGCAATAGCAGCCGAATCAACACTGCATCATCGGGGGCATTCCGGGCCGAGGTATTTGTCGATGACGAACC
Organism: Dehalococcoidia bacterium; assembly: GCA_030745955.1. Next base: position 1,890 of record JASLNQ010000312.1, read on the forward strand.
CTTCGGCTCCCGACTCTTCTACGCGGGATCGGACGCCGGTTCATTCTGGACAGAATCGGTAGTCGTCCCGGCCAACCGCATAACGGCTGGTCAACACCTGGTGAAGGTCGTCATCGACACCGACCAGGTGATACCGGAAGACGACGAAACCGACAACTCAGTTGCCAGGTACGTGACCTGGAGACCGGGTACGCCAGCCAGCGAAACTCCGGTGGAGTTCTCGCTATCCGACGAGCAGCTCGATGAATTGCTCGCGCCGGTGTTGGGCTTGGCCTTCACCGGCCAGGTACGGCCAGCTGCTGGTTCGGGCCTGGACCTCCCAGACTGGATCCCCGTATTGAAATCTGCCGGCAGGGCCGGTTACTACCTGCTGACCGGGCGGGACCTGGACGCCGAACGAATAGTGGTGCACTTCCTGCCGCACGACCAGTTCGTGGCAGCCGCGCTCGCCTCGTGCATGAAAGATCACCTCGTGAAGACCGAGCAGGTTTATCTCGCCGAATACGCTGCCTGCCGTGATTTCGGGGGCGAAGTGGGGTTCGAGAATCGCCGCGATGGAAATAACCACGTTTTCGTAGACCTCGGCATTTCGCCCCTTGAATCCCTCGGGACCTACTTCCACGAGGTCGGTCACGCCTTACAGGACATAACTAACCCGTCGCTCTCGACAACGACGCGAACCGCAAACGTCAGGGCGCTCCTTGAAGCACAGGCCCAAATCTTCGAAGCCGCAGCCCTGCGCGCCATAGAAGAGCACTCGGGGGTTTCTTTCATGAGGTTCCCCGACATCGCCCCGATGCAGGAAGCGGTCGATTTCGCACTGACCACCACTAACAACCTGACGGGATCGGCCGACCACTCACTCGGCTATAAGGTGCTGTGGATGGAATCGCTGGCAGATACTTCGGGCCTGGAGACGAGAGCCGAGTTGCTGGACGCCAAACGCCTGTCGTGGACCACCGCCAGGGCGCTGTACGACTACCTGGTGGCGATGCAGCCATCCGAAGTCGATCCGTGGGTCGACGACATCTTCAGCGTCTCGCCCCGCGCCGACCAGTTCATGACGATTTCACGGAGTCGTATGGAGGCCGACCTGGCAACGTCCGATTCCGGTAATCCCGGCCTGCGTGAAGCTGCCTTCTTGATCCCGTAGTCCCCGTTTTCCGTAATCACAGGAAAACGAGGTCAACCGACACACAATCCTCGGTGGAACATGCACCCCGCTTGTCGAGTCGAGGCATCTTCAATGCTGTGACACCAGCACCAGGGCCCTTTTC
>JASLNQ010000313.1 GCA_030745955.1 Dehalococcoidia bacterium
CCCGGTCTAGTCGGTTCCCGCCTGTTTCCGGGCGGTCCTGACCTTCCTCAATTGAGCACTTTACGATGTGTTGATCGGTCGTCGTGCTTGTTTTCACCATACAAACATTCCATATTTATATAAGTAATCACATATGGGGCTGGGCAGCAGACGGCGTTGGACTTTATACTGACCTGCAAGAAGAGGTAGTCCGATGTTACGCGCAATCACCAGGGAACTGGCAATTGTAGGGGTTGCATACCTCGTGTTCGCGCTCGCCAAAAACCTCACCGACCCTTCACCCGTGTTGAAGGCGGTATCGAACGGTTGGGGCGTGATCAGGCTCGAAACGGCGCTGGCAATCAACCAGGAATCGTTCATCCAGCAAATTATCGGCAGGCTGTCCCTCGGCCTACTCATTGCGCTGACTTACTTCTACGCCATCGGAATGTGGCTCGCACTGCTGGGCACCGCTGCGGTCCTCTTCATCAAGAACCGCGCCGCTTACTTCGAGCTGCGCCGCACGTTCATGGTGACGATGTTCCTTGCTGCGATCATCTTTGCCATTTACCCGCTTGCACCGCCAAGGTTTATGCCCGGGTTTGGCATGACTGATACCGTGACCCTGATCGGTCTTGACCCGGCGCCGTACCAGGATTCGGCCCTCAGCTATAACCGCTTTGCTGCCATGCCGAGCCTCCACTACGCCTGGGCGCTCCTGGTGATGGTCGGTGCATTCAAACTTGGCTGGAACTGGGCAAAGGTCGCGGGGTTCGTATTCCAATCGCTGATGTTCGTGGCGATCATCGCGACCGCCAACCACTACGTACTCGACGCTTTTGCCGGAGCGGCTCTCCTACTGGTGGCGATTCTCATCACGAAGCAGTGGATGCGGTACGACAGCGACATCGGCCAGTGGACATCGAATCGACTTGCGCCCCTCTTCGGGCCGAAACCGGCCTGGCGACAACGAATTAGCCAGATCACTCTGCCGGACCTGCGCCCACAGTTCCTGTCGGAGTTCATCCTGCGTGGTGGGCACGCCTTCCCACCGGAGCGGACCAAGACCGTCACGCAGAACTCTGCGCAAACCAGCTATTCATCGTCAGTCCGTCCCGAATTCGACGACCTGAGCCTCGTACTGCGCTGATGCCTGGTTCTGACGCCGTTGGATGTCCGATGGCCAGTTGTTCTTGATGTACGCGATCACCGCGACCACCTCTTCTTCCGTAAGCGTCTCGCGGAATGGCACCATGGCTGTCGCGAGCGGTGGGCCGTCCAGGACCCACTGGTAGAGCAGCCGGTCCGGGTGGTGCCAGGTGTGGCCGAATGCGCTGTGAACCGGCGCAGGGTCAACCGCTACCGGGCCCTCGACGGGACCGTGACACAGCGCACAATTCTCCGAATAAACCCGCTCGCCCAAATCGATCCGTTCGTTTGTCAGCCTGATCGGAAATTTCTCTGTGCCACTGGTGTCGTCTCTACACCCGCCCAGTAACACGGCGAAAAATAAGAGCAGGGCCGGAATCACAACACGCTTCGTTTTCATCGATTCTAAATTGTCCTTCACATGGAACTCATGTAGTCGCCGGCAATCATGCTACCCTACCCCCCCCGGTGGGGGTATACTAGAGCCCAGACATTCAAAAAGATACACCTGCAAACCCAGATATGAAGAAAACGATATGAACACCGTACACGAGCATCATGCGGTCAAGACCGAAACCAAGACCGACGCCATAAAACGTCTCAGTTATATCGAGGGGCACCTGGCCGGTGTAAAAAAGATGGTTGACGAAGACCGCTACTGTGTCGACATCCTGCGTCAAACCTTTGCCGTGAGGCGTGCACTCCAAAAACTTGAATCTCAGCTGATCGACGGACATCTCCATACCTGCGTGGTCGACGGTGTGAAAGAGGGGCGCGAAGAACAGGTCCTCAGCGAGCTTGTGGAGCTTTACGAAATTGCAGACCGCTAATATCACCGCAGATCCACCCAGCGCGGGGCAGACCGGATCCGAAGACGAGCTATCCACACTGACGTTCAGCGTCGGTGGCATGACGTGCTCAGCGTGTGTCCATCATGTAAACAACGCACTGCGAGGAATGCCCGGTGTCGTGGGCGCGCACGTCAGCATCGGCACCGAAATGGCGACGGTCGAATTTACTCCCGACGCCGTAACCAAGCCCGCCCTCAGGGAAGCTATTTCCGGTGCCGGTTACTCCATCCGCGGCTTTGCCGACGAAGACACGTCCATCTTCTCCGACGGCGAAAAGGCCGTCCGTGAAGCCGAACTCAAGAGCACGCGGAACAAGATGGCCTTCAGCCTCGTCGTCGCAGCCTTCGTCATGGTCGCGATGAACTACACCTCGATCGACACGTTTTCGGATATCTCCCCGACAACGGTCAACATCCTCTTCCTTGTCCTCGCGACCCCTGTCCAGTTCTGGGCGGGTGGGCGCTTCTACCGCTCTGCCTGGTCCGCCGCCCGCCTCCGCACCTCGAACATGAACACCCTGGTGGCGATCGGCACCTCGGCCGCCTATTTCTACAGCCTGGTGGTTACACTCCTTCGCCCACTGTTTGAGGATTCGCTGATATTCTCCAGCGCCGATGTCGGCGGGAGCCACTCGACCGGAACCTACTTCGACGTCTCGGCAGCGATAATCGGCCTGATCTTGCTGGGCCGCTGGCTCGAAGCTCGGGCACGCGGGCGTACCTCCGACGCCATCAAGAAACTCATTGGCCTCCAGCCCTCAACTGCGGTCGTGGTCAAGGACGGCTCGACGGTTGAAGTCGACATCGCTGAAGTCGTCCCGGGCGACGTTATCGTCCTCCGCCCCGGCGAACGCGTACCGGTCGACGGTGAGATATCGGAAGGCACGACAACGGTCGATGAATCGATGCTCACCGGCGAGCCGGTCCCGGTCGAAAAGCAGGTCGGCGACGGCCTGTTCACCGGCACCGTTAATGGCACTGGCGCAGTTCGCTTTGTGGCTTCAGCGGTTGGACGGGAAACGATCCTGGCCGGAATCGTGCGCATGGTCCAGCAGGCCCAGTCTTCCCGTGCACCGATCGAGCGCCTCGTCGACATGATCACGGCCCGCTTCGTACCCACTGTCCTGGGCATCGCGGTCATTACGTTCGCAGTGTGGTCGTTCCTGGCTCCC
>JASLNQ010000314.1 GCA_030745955.1 Dehalococcoidia bacterium
GGTACGGTCGGGGCGCCGAGTTGGCAGCCGCACTTGGAGGCGAGGTAGTACTCGTCTCGCCGGTTGGAAATGAACTGGCCGATGAAGCCTTCGCTGAGGCCGTAGTCGATGGACGTGTCGATGTAGTTGATACCGGCGTCGAGGACCGCGTTGAGGATGGTTTCCGCCTGTGCCGGGGTGACATCGCGGCCGCGCGGTGCGCCACGGATTTCCATCGCGCCGAATCCGAGGCTGGTGACCTCGAGCTTTGTCCTGCCCAGGGTTGCCGTGGGTAAGCTTCCGGCCATCTGGTTGTCCCCTTGCTGCTCGTTCCGTTTTGGTTTTCGATTGCTGGATTCTATCTTCTGGTGCCGTGCGTGCGAGACGCACTTGGGCACCTGCGCGAGCTCCGCGGGGCATTCCAGGGCTTGGGAGAGGGGATTGGGCTGCACCGCTGTAGCCCGTCATTCCGACAGGAGCGGAGGAATCTCAAGTTTTCACCATAGAGAAGTGATATCCAGCAGGTACGCGATAGATCTCTCCGCTTCGGTCGAGATGACGGAGTCATAACGACTCACCAGGGCTGGGCATGCTGGGTGCGTTGAGGGGGGTACGCGGGGGCTGGCGGACATTTATTGGAAGCGGCGGACGGAACATGCAGGGAAAGCCGAGATCGTCCGGTCGACGTATTACCCGGCGGGGACGGTTTCGGGGGAATGGAATTGGGACTTCAGGCGTGATCCGGTCCACGCTGGAATTGGGCTGCCTGGCCAGTATCGCTTATCATGATCTGCTCTGGCGGTGTAAGCTGCCGGTTCGCATGTATGCCGATGCGATGGGCTGGTGCGCGATCGAATGGGAGTAGTTCGTCGTGGATATGAACTGTCTGCAAATGGGCACCACCTGCGACCAGGTGGTTAGTGGTGAAACGACCGAAGAGCTGGTGGCGGCCGTTCGCGGGCACATGAAGCTGGCCCACGGCACCACCGAGGACGAGCTTCACGCGCTGGACATGACGGAGATGATCGGCGGGGCGATATGGCAATCGAGCCGCCCGCCGGAGCTGCGTACGCCGCGTCCCAGGGTTTAGGCCTTGTTGTCCACGGTCCGCGGTTAGCAGGCTTGAGGCCGACCAGGGCACCTCAACCCTCTTCCCGACCGGAGCGGAGCGACACCTGCCATTTTTTAAATGGATCACCTTCCTGGCGCACCGGGGAGTCGAACTAGCTTTGCCCGGCGCCTGGCAACCGCAAACGAGGGCGGGTTCGGAGTTGGCTGATTGATTGCACCTATCCGCGTTGTCCGTCGGTCCCACCGCTCCGGTCGGAACGAGGGTGTACGGCGCTGCGTTAGATCTTTGCGGCCACGCCGCCATCGATGTTGATTATTTCGCTGGTAATGAAGCGGGACTCGTCGGAGACAAGGAAAAGCGCCAGGTTTGCCACGTCGATCGGGTAGCCCGGTCCTTCGACGATCTGGGCCAGGTCGAACAGCTTTTCGAACGCATGGTGGCCGCCATCGGGATCGGTGATGGTCCCGCGCGTTGCCCCGGGGGTCATGATCTGGCCCGGGCGGATGCAGTTGACCCTGATGTTGTCGCTGCCGCCGACACCGGCCATGTAGCGGGTGAGTGCATCGACCGCGGCTTTTGCCGCCCAGTACGACGAGGAGGTCGAGCCGAACAGCTCGTGCATTTTTGGGCTGGCCCCGCGCTGGGCTGCGAGCGATGACATGTTGACCACCGCGCCGCCACCCGCCCTGACGAGGTGCGGCCACACGGCGCGGCTCATGTAGAACGTTCCGTTCAGGTTGACATTGATGACGCGGTTGAACTCCTCGGTCGGCTCGTCGGGAAAGTGCCCGCGGCCGCCACCACCGGCGTTGTTGAAGAGGATATTGATGGCACCGTATGTTCTCGCGGCCTCGGCCACTGCGGCTTCTACCGAGGCCTCGTCGCCGACGTCGCAGGCGATGAAAATGGCCTCTCCACCCTCGGCCCTGATGGCAGCTTCGACGGCTTTCCCCTGCTCTTCACGGCGTGCCATGAGGATGACACTGGCACCTTCCTTCGCGAACAGGTGTGCGGTGCCTTCGCCGATACCGCTGTTCCCGCCGGTGATGATTGCTACTTTGCCGTTGAGCCTGTCTGCCACGTTGGTTCTCCCCATAATTTTGCGGTTTGGTGGGGCATTCTAGACTGCGTGGGTTGTGGGGGCGAGGGCAGGATGGCACAGGGCGCAGAAATCGTCGTCATATTGTCATGCAGAACTTGATTCAGTATCACTCGCCAATACGCAGCACCTGACCACTGGCAGCGCACAACACCACCCCGGGTCCCTCCGGAGGGGTCGGGACGCGATCAGGAAGCTCGGTCCTGGGTGGCGTAGTATGCGGCCGGCCGGGCTCAGGGTTTCGAACTAGATATGCGGACGTTTCAGGAAGAAATAAATGGCGGAAAAGCTGCGCGTTGGGGTTATCGGTTGCGGTGAGATGACCGTCAACCACACCTACGGGTACCTGAATTCAGGGAAATACGAGGTTGTGGCGATCAACGACCTGAGCGAACGGGCGATGCGCAACTTCGACGATCACTTCTCGGAGTTCGAGGACTACCAACCGGAGCGTTACGACGATGCGCGTGAGATGCTCGAAAAAACGAGACTCGACGTAGTTTCGGTCGGGGTGTGGGACATGGGCCACGCGCCGATGACGGTCGCGGCAGCTGCGTCTACCGGTGTGACCGGGGTGAAGGCTGTGCTCTGCGAAAAGCCCATGGCCGATACACTGGGAGCTGCCGCCGACATGATGCTGGTGTGCGGGCGCAACGGGGTGAAGCTCGCAATCGGGCACCAGCGCCGGTGGCTGCCTTCGTGGACGCTCGCACGGCAGATGATCGCCGACGGTGACATTGGCGATGTGAGGATGATGGTGGCCCATGCGAAGGACGGGCTCTCCAACTATTCGTCGCACCAGTCGGACATGTTTCGCTACCTTCTGGGCGACGCGGAGTGCTCGTGGGTGATGGGCAACGTCGAGCGCGAGACCGACCGCTGGGCGAGGGCGGTCCCGATCGAGGACAGGGCGCTGGCGGTTTTCGGTTTCGATAACGGGGCGCAGGCGATGATCCTGTCGGCGCTGACACCCCGTCATGGCT
>JASLNQ010000315.1 GCA_030745955.1 Dehalococcoidia bacterium
GTCATCCCCGCGTACTCGGTGTAGGTTGCATCGACCCCCGCAGCCTTCAGCGCAGTCGCGTAATCAGCTGCCTCGTCGAGCAGCGGATCGTACTGGGCTGCGATCACCGTGGCGTCAGGAAGGCCCGCGAGACTCTCGGCGCGAATTGGCGATGCATACGGATTTTCTCCGTCGCCGTCTGGACCGAGATACTGCTCCCAGAACCAGATCATGCCGTCACGGGTCAGGCCGTATCCTTCGGCGTTCTCGATGGATGAAGGTCGATCGAAATAGTGGTCGATAACCGGGCAGAACAGCACCTGGTGCTTGATCGCTGGCCCTCCACGATCGCGGGCCATCTGCGCGATCACCGCAGAGAGATTCCCACCCGCCGAGGTACCCGTTGTGGCCAGGTTCGAAGCATCGACACCAAGCTCTTCTGCTTGCTCGACGGCCCAGACCGTCGCGGCGTAGCAGTCTTCGGGTGCACCCGGGAACCGCGTCTCTGGCGCAAGCCGGTAGTCGACGGAAACCAGCACGGCGTTCACCCGGTTGACCAGTCCCCTGGACGCTGTGTCTTCTGAATCGAGGTCGCCAATCACCCAGCCACCACCATGAAATAGCATGATCAACGGGTGCGGACCCGCGGTGTCAGGGCGGTAAATACGAATCGGAATTTCACCAGCAGGTCCGGGGATCGTGCGCTCAGTTATCTCTCCCACCGGTTCCTGTTCGCTCGGAATGGCTGCCTTGCCCGCCCTCGCATTGGCCCGCGCCTCGTCCGGCGTGATCGTCCGGTTATCTGGAAAACCGAGTGCGAGCCGGCGGTCCATCAGTTCCTTTACCTGCGGGTGAAGTGGCATCGGTATTTCCTTGTCGAGGCTGGCTGGCGGGGGATTTCGAATGATCGGGCCGAAACATATCAGCCGACCGGTGTTCTATCCGGATAATCGAAGAACGACGTTTGCTTTACGTCGCGGGCCGTGTCAGAAGAGCCCCTATTGAACAAGCCGAAGGCGCTCGGGTCAACACCGGCTACCTCCCAGGCCTAAAGATCGGGCTCCACTTATGTTGACGACCGAAAGATCGTCTCGCTAGAACACGCTGTTTGCGACAGGTTCGCTGACCTGCCCCCCGTAAACGGGGTCAAGGTCAGGTGTAACGGCGAGTCGCAGCGAGAGTTTTCACGCAAATGTCGGCGCGAAGAACAGCAGGATGATGTACAGAATTCAGGTCGCTCCTGACTAGCGACGGAACTCCTCGGCGTTGTCTTGCGGACGGAAGTTCAGCACCTGCCAGGCATACGGGGTGTCGTAGACGCGCCAGGTGTTTCTTGAAGCGCCGTACAGGATTTCATGTGAGATCCCCGGAGCCTCGACACACGCCGTGAAGAAGCCGACGACATCCCGGTGGCTGAACCATGAAACGAAACTCCTCGGGTCGCTCCCCGGACGGTCGTCCTGGCCGATTGTCCCGATACGCACCGAGATCACCTCCATGCCTTCAGCCTCGGCGTAATACCTGCCTATCGATTCCCCCAGGATCTTGGTCGCCGCGTACCTGCCGTCGGGCCGCGTCGCCATGTCGCCGGTGACAAGTGAAATGTCGTTTGGATCAAGACCGTCGTAACGCCCGTTGACAATCGACGAATACGGTTCGTCGAACTCGTACATTCCCATCACGTGCATGGAACTCGCGAACACAAATCTGCGGACACCCGCAGCATGGGCAGCGTCGAACACATTGGCCGTCGAAACTACATTGGTCGGCATCAGAAGGTCCCAGCCAATATCGGGCGTATGCCGCCTCTCAGCCGCCAGGTGAATCACCGCATCGACGCCCTCGAACAGCGGTTGAATAGAGTCCATATCGGTCAGGTCCGCAGCCACGGCACCGGGTCGGTCGACCGGACGAATGTCTATTCCGCAAACATCGTGGTCGGCACTCAACCCGTCGGCCACCATGGTCCCTATCGATCCACCAATCCCTGTTATCAGGACCTTCATTCCGCTACTCCACTCGTCTCTTGTCGATCGCAACGGCGCCGGTGTATGGATCGCTGCAAACCCCGGACCGAAATCGATTCTCGGCAGGTTTGTCCGGCGCAACGGGAGCGATGCTAACAACCACCACGTGAGAAAGTCATGACACCGGAGCGCCAGCTACCCCGTCACCCCACCTGTGTCGGTCATACCCCCGGGTTTTTCATATGGCTGATTGTGCGTAATCAGTCAAAAGGTGAGAATAGGCCGGATATCGATGTGAAAAATTCTCCGAACCCACTGGAACGGGTTCAAATTCCGCTTCATGCGTAAGGAGGTTCCTCGGTGGGCACACGACCGGTAACGATCATGCACAACAGCGTGAGTATCGATATATCGCTGACCGGATTCGCGGTCGACATGGGTGCCCACTACGATTGTGCCGGCTCGTTCGCTGCCGGTGCGCACCTGGTCGGGTCCGGGACCGCACTCGCCGGGATCGAGATGTTCGGGGGCAATCTGAGGGTCGAAACTGCCGCCGATATGAGCCGCTCCACCGATGAAAAGCGACCGCCATGGATCATCGTCGACTCGCAGGGGCTCCTTGAGGGCAAATTACACGCCTACCGCAACACGGAGTTCGGCGGCGATCCCATCGTCCTCACAAGCACAGCCACCCCAAAGCGGTACTTACATTACCTCGCCGAACGGGAGTACCGGCATCACGTTGTCGGCGATAAACGTGTCGGTCTCGAAGAAGCCCTGCAACTGGTCGCGGAAACCTACGGAATAAGCACGCTGCTGGTTGATTCCGGCCCCGGCCTCAGCGGAGTCCTGCTGAATAGCAACCTCGTCGACCACATCAGCCTGATCGTGGTCCCGGTGCTGGTCGGGCCAGCCGGTCTATCGCTGTTCCGTGATGTCGAAACCGCCTTCAATCTCAACCTGGTGCATAAAGACGAACTGGAAGGGGGGATGGTCTGGCTCCGTTACGAGATGGACGGCAACCGTTAGCAGAGACTGCAACTGCCAGCAGAGCCCATTCTCGGCCAGAAAATTCTCGCGGTCGGGATGATTTGCCAATAGAATGACCCGGTTGAAATTCACCCACAAAAATGCGTGACATGTGACAGTAGAACAAGCGCGCACCCCCGCGAGACGAGCATGA
>JASLNQ010000316.1 GCA_030745955.1 Dehalococcoidia bacterium
TTTCTCGGAGGCTGCCGCCAGCATGTCGCGGTTTGGGTACTCGGTCCATGGCCCCGAGAACGGATCGAACTTCAGGGCATTGAAACCACGCTCCTCGACCATTATCGCCGCGGCCTGGGCAGTCTCGTCTGCCGATCCCCGGCCCCATCCGTTCGCGTAGATCCTGATATGCGGCCTAACCGGTCCACCCAGCAGGTTGTAGATCGGCTGACCTACTGCCTTGCCCACGATGTCCCACATCGCTATCTCTATGCCGCTCAGGGCGCAGTGCAGGTCCATCGCCGATCGCTTCGTTGCGAAGTCCTCGTGGGCCACGTGCATGAAATGGCGAATGTGGAAAGGATCGCGGTCGACCAGGTAACGGGCGAGCTGATCGACGTGGGTTTCGACCTGCGTATCGCGGTCGGACTGTGCGTATGCCTCACCCCAACCGGTGATCCCGGCATCGGTCGACAGCTTTACGTAAATGAAGTTCTTGCCAGCGCCGGGATTCCACTTGATAACTTCAACATCGGTGATCTTCAACGTGCTTCCTCCATCATTCGTGCGCTGGCGCCGTGTGTTGGCTTCCAGTGCTGGCATCGGGTTCAGCCGCATCATATACCCCGGTACCGGGGGCAGGCGCCGGGGTGTCTTTGTTCTCCCTCCCTGGCAGTGAGGGAGTTAGTGGGTGGGTCGGACCAAGCGAGCGTGGAATTTAACAAACGAGGTTGGATTCAACGCAGCCAACGCGTCCCGAGCGCAGGCCTCGGAGTCGAGGGATCCGGGGCTGGGTCGCGCGCTACCGGTGCCTGCTGTGTAGCAGGGTGAATCCACTGAGGTCCCTCCACTTCGCTTCGCTTCAGTCGGGAATTCGGCACTGTATTTGTGAGCTTGTGCTAACGATTAACAGCTATGTTGAAAACCTGGGATTCTTCTACGCACAGTACGTTCCGATGTCGAAAACCTGAGATTCCTCCGCTCCGGTCGGAATGACGGTGGGCAGGGGACTTCGCGATTGGTAGGTGTGGGCAGATCACCAGTTCACGCACACCCTGCCCCTCTCTTTGCTCCCGGCGCGGCCGGATTGAATGGTCGCGCGTCGCAACTCCGCCTGGCATACCAAGGCGCGGGGAGAGGGCATCTATCCGCAGGTACCCCTACTCGAACTTGATCAACGCCCCGCCGACGCCCTCGATATCGACAGCCACCTCGTCACCCGGCATAACCCACTGGGTCTCGACAACGCTGCCGAGCATCACGATTTCGCCCTCCAGGAGGTGCTTCCCCCGCGCCGCCAGCGAATTGGCCAGCCATGCCAGCGCCTCGTAAGGGTGACCCAGGATATCGCCGGTCGTCCCCTCGCCAACACGCTGGCCGTTGATAGTCATGTGCCCGCGCGCAGTCGTCAGATCCGGGGCGTCCTTTGCCGGTTTTGGTTGACTCAACACGATCCCTGAAGCAAAGAAATCGTCGGCTATCAGCGTCGGCGTATCGACCGCCTTGTAATCGGTCCACCGATCGTCGACGATCTCAATCGCGCCGAACAGGGCCAGCACGGCAGGGGCGACCGATTCCCGCGTAAACGGCTCGTCGTCTGGCACAAGGTCGTCGCCGATGTAAGCCGCAATCTCACATTCGACGCCCGGATGCGAGTAGTCGGCAAAATTGGCCGTCGTCGCAATGTAGTTCGTCGAGGTGTTGAACACTCCCCCTGCACATGGGTTGTCGATGCCGAGGAACCTTTGCATCACCGGTGTCGTGCACCCGATCTTGTAGCCGACCCGTTTTCCATACCCGGCCTCGTCGAGCAGGGCATGCAGTCGCTCCTGCACGCGGTACGCCTCGGCTTCGTCAACGGGGCGGTACTCCTCGGGAAGACCGTCGATCTCCTCCTTGCGGACCCGTGTCAGCGCGAGTATTCCGGCTGCCTGTTTTATGGCTTCATCGTTCATTGTGATCGCATTCGGATGCTGCCTGCCAGCACAGAGTTGCCGGCGGTTTCTGGATATTGTTTTCGGAACCGGTCAACCGGGTGCCCGTTCGGCTGGTCTGGCGGTTCACAGTCCGTATAATCGCGCCGCCCGGCGTTCATGTGTACGGGCAGGTCCCTGGAAGACGAGACAATTATTGCTCAAGATCCCGCGTCGGCTGCTGGCCGAACTCATAACGCATGCGCTAGAGGACGACCCCAACGAATGTTGTGGCCTGGTACTCGGCGTTGGTGACGAAGCCGACGAAATCTACCGGATGTCAAACGTCAATACCAAACCGATCAGCCGGTACACCATGCAACCCGGTGAACTGGTGGAGATCCAGGAGAAGTTGAACGGCTCGAACCGCAAGTTCGTGGCCATCTACCACTCCCACACCTTTACCCAGGGCTACCCGTCGAAGACCGACATAAAGAACGCGCTCGAGGTGGCTGGCATCTCGAACAGGCACGTAATCGTCTCGCTGGTCGAGAAGGTGCGACCGGTTGTACGCGCCTTTCAGATCGACAGAGATTCCCGCGTAACCGAACTCGTCATCGAGACCGACGGCGTTCCCTACAGGGCCTCCGATTAGCCGTTCGCACCGTCGTCCCGGCTAACCGGGCTGCTGCGTGATGCTGTTTTTGAACAACCACCATTCGAAGCTGTCGGTCAGCGCCAGCCAGCTAGCCTCCATGATGTTGGGCGAGGCCCCAACCGTCTGCCACACATCGCGATTGTCGGCCGATTCCACGACAACCCTCACCACCGCGCTCGTCCCGGCACCTTCGTTCACAACCCGCACCTTGTAGTCGGTGAGCCGGATAGAGCTGAGCTCCGGGTAGGTCACAGTCAGAGCCTTGCGCAATGCCTGGTCGAGGGCGTCCACCGGTCCGTCACCCTCGGCCGCCGTGTGATGCGTATCATCGCCCACCCTCACCTTAACCGTGGCTTCCGAGAGCATCGGGTGCTCGACACCGTCACTGCGCCAACCCGATCCGAAGGACGACCTGCGCCGGTTTTCGACAATCACCATGAAGTCGACCAGCTCGAATGGCGGCTCGTAGTTCGGTAAGGCACGGCGGAGGACAAGGTCGAACGAGGCATTGGCGCCCTCGTATGAAAAGCCCTTCGCCTCCTGGTCTTTGACGTGTTGAACAATAAGCCGGGCATCGG
>JASLNQ010000317.1 GCA_030745955.1 Dehalococcoidia bacterium
AAATCTGCCGCCTTTGGCAGGTCTCGAAAACCAGTGGCCAGTGGGATGATCCCGAAATGAAAATAACCAAAGTAACGCCGTTGATGCTGGACCGCTACCTGTTGGTGACGGTGGAAACCGACGCCGGGATAACCGGGATCGGGGAGTCGGGTGCCTGGGGATACCTTGAGGCTTCGGCGGCAGCGATCGAGAAGTACGGTCGCTACCTGGTGGGTGAGGACCCGCTCCGCATCGAGCACCACTGGCAGTACATGTACCGTTTCTCGCACTTCCGCGGGGCGGCGATCATGGGCGCGCTGAGTGCGATCGACATTGCGCTGTGGGACATCATGGGCAAGCACTTCGACACGCCGGTCCACCAGCTGCTCGGCGGGAAGGTCCGCGACAGGGCGAGGGTCTACTACCACGTTTTCGGGAACACGACGGAGGTGTTGACCGACGGGATCGTAGAAGCGCAGAAGCAGGGGTTCACCGCGGTCGGGCACCTGACCCCGTTCCTGGACGAGGCGCGCGATGTGCCGTATTTCAAGACCCATGTCGACAAGATCGGCGATGCGATCGACACCGTGCGTGGGTACCGGGACGCCGTGGGCACCGGCATGGACCTGTGCATCGAGATTCACCGGCGGCTGACGCCGACCGAGGCCGTTCAACTGGGACTGGGGATCGAGCAGTTCCACCCGTTCTTCTTCGAGGACCCGGTGACGCCCGACAACTTTGACGAGATGGAGTACGTCGCGAACAAGATCAACATCCCGATCGCCACGGGCGAGCGTTTCTCGTCAATCTGGGAGTTCGAGATGGCGCTGTCGCGCAACTCGGTGCAGTACATCCGGCCCGATGTGTGCCTGGTCGGCGGCATTTCGGGTGCGCACAAGATCGCGGCGCTGGCCGAGGCGCGGCATGTCGGAGTGGTCCCGCACAACCCGCTGTCGCCGGTTTCGACTGCGGCGTGCCTGCAGATCGCAGCCACCGCGCCGAACTTCGCTTTGCAGGAGTACCCGATCGGGGAGGATGTGCCACCAAAGTCGGACATGGTTTCGGGGATGGCGGAGCACGACGGCAATGGCTACCTGGTGATTTCAGACGCGCCGGGGATTGGCATCGACCTGAAGCCGGACGCTATAGAAAAATGCCCGGAGACACCACGCGAGGTGATTACGCGTCTGCACGCCGACGGCTCGGTGATCGACCAATGACGCGAGGCGTCGTTTTCTGCGGGGTCGGGGGGCGTTGGCTGGGTTGGTGGATTGTTACTGCTGGAAAGTATTGGGGAGCGCGCCTCCGCTTCCAGCGCTGAGTTCGATTTCCCGACCGAAGTGGAGGGATCTGGGGCGGTGGGGTTCTGCATAACACTCCCGATCCGCTCATCGTTCGTCGTCCGCGGGGCTGGTTGCTATTTAGTAGCGGGTTGCGTTTGAGGTACCTCTGTGCGGTCGGGCAACCGGTAACTGTCATTCTGAAATTTATTCAGAATCTCCCGCTATCCCCACCAGTTTCTTGCTGCCACAAGCGGGGTATAGCTTCGGCTGTACGCGGGACGGCGGACAGGAAGATTCTGAATAAATTTCAGGATGACAACGGTTTGCTGTGTTGAACGATGGCCCGACTCTGGTGGAGGGATAACGATCGACATCGGCGCGAACACAGCTTTCTCGAACGACCACATGATGGCATGATTGCTCGTGGCCCAATCGCGTCGCCTTTCCGTTTTGGACGTGGTCCCTCCGCTCCGGTCGGGAAGAGGGCGGTCGACTTGATCCTCACATAAACGACTCAGGATTCACGAACCATTGCCCATCCCAATCGAAAACCCAATCGTCGTTGCTCCCAGTCCGACGCCGTTTATGGCCGATGACGCGGTCGATCACGCCGCCATCGAGCGAAACGTCGAGAAATGGCTGAAAACACCGCTTTCGGGGTTTGTGTTGAACTCGGAGAACGGCGAGGAAGAGTTTCTCTCGGAGGCCGAGCGGCTTGCGATTGTACGCACAGTGAACGGTGCGCGAAACGGCAAAAAATTCATCGTCGGCGGGGTCGACAGCTCGTCGGTCACCGAGTCGATTCGGAAGGCCGAAGACCTGGTCGACGCAGGGGCTGAGATGATCCGCCTCAGGATTCCCAGGCTGACCCGGAATGTCACCGGTTATTTCGAGCAGGTCGTGCCCCGCGTGCCGGCGCCGGTCCTGATAATCCACCAGATGGCGCCCGGCATGTTTGCCGGAGGGGCCGCGCCGGTCGGGGCCGAGCCCGAGGTAATCGGAGAGCTCGTCGATATCGACAACGTATGGGGCTATATCGCGTCGGGGAACGTGCGGTTCGAGGCGCGGGTCCGCAACTTCGTGACGACCGACAAGCGGTTCTGGCTCGGTAACGGTTCGGTGCTGGTCGCGATGAGCGCAGTCGGTGCCAACGGGGCCTGCCTGATGTTCGGGAACGTCGCACCGAAAGAGTGTCTCGACACGATTTCCGCCATGCTCGACGGCGACCTCGAAACTGCACAAAATATCCAGTCGCGGTGCCTTGAGGCCGACTACCAGATCCTGTCGCACGGGGCGGCGGGCATCAAGGCCGCACTCGACATCCTCGGCTACGAGGGCGGTACGCCGCGCCTCCCAAACCCGGCGGTTTCGGGCGAGGAGCGTGAGATTATTCGAGCTGCGATGGAGACGGCCGAGCTGGTTTAGGGTGCCGGTGGCACGTTTTCATTAGGACACAGGCCCGGGGATCTCGCAGGATTGATGCGTGTTCGCGCACCTGCCGTCCTTCGAGTGCCTCAGATGCCGTCTTGGAAATCAAGTGGCATTTCGTATGGCGGTGGGTTTTGAGGGTGACCTGGCACTGGAGCGTGGTCGCGGTGACCGACTAAAAACGCGTCCCCAATCCGTCCATCAGAGTCGTCGAGCAGTAAACGACGCCTGGCGTCACCAGATCGACCAACCGCCATCGACCCTGATTTCCTGGCCGGTGATCCAGGCACCGGCGTCGGAGGCGAGCAGCGCTACCGTTCCCTTGAGGTCCTGGGAGAAGCCGGTCCGCTGGAGTGGGACCATCTTG
>JASLNQ010000318.1 GCA_030745955.1 Dehalococcoidia bacterium
GTTGCTTATGCTGGTTGCGGAGTCCGATGCCCGGGCGGCTTCCCACATGTCGAGTTCCGACCGGGTTACGGCCGTCGCACCGCTTTCGGTCGACTGGTTGGCCTCGTCCTCGGTCCCCTCGAGCCGGGTGAACGCGGGCGTGTATTCCGCGTCCTCGTCAAGGGCGGCCGAGACATCGTTTACTGCGGTTGATCGTCGCTTTTGGACCAACGGTTGTTCCTTTCGAGCATCTGCTGCTCGTACCCGGTGTTATCGAATATCTGAACGGATACCGATCTCAGGTCTTTCGTTCCAGCGCCACTCATACGGTTCGTCCCGCGTTAATGTGCGGGGCCAACTCCCAGGTTGAAAATGGTGGCAATCACTCAACTTTTAGATGATTTTCCTACGGTTTGCGATGCTTCATGCCCGTTATTCGGTCAATCCGTAACTTGCGCAATTGCATTTATCGCTTCACCCGACCTTCTATTCTACGACATCGCGTACTCGTTCTAAAAGGGGGTGTGCGAATTTTCATACGAACTCGGTCGCCTGTTGGTTTCAGCCGTTCGGGGAAGACGGCATAAACCGGAGCGGACCGGTATCAGGATTACCTCCACCTCCGCCAGTCATTCAGAACGTAAAAAAAAGTCAGTCCCAGTTAATGACGAACTTGCCGGGTGCCCCCGACGAAAACTCCCGGTACGCCCCAGGAGCTTCTTCGATTGTTGACCGCGAAGTGATCACCGAGGCGAGCGGGACGTTCCTTTCGGCCGTGTACATAGCCGCCTCCGCCAGGCCGAATGTCGAAAACGTCCACGAGCCGAGGAGCGACAGGTGCCGGTGAATGATGTGCGGAGTTGGCTGATATGTCACCTCACCCCCCTCGCCAACCAGGCAGGCCCTGCCAAACACCCGGGTCGATTCGACCGTTGCGACACGCGTAACCGCCAGCCCCGCCGCTTCGAGGCTTGCGTCCGCGCCTTCACCATGGGTGAGTTCGCGTACCTGGTCGGGCGCATCGCCGTTGGTGTTGTCGATGGTCGCCCAGGCACCGGAATCAGCGGCCATCTTGAGCCGCTCGGGTGAAATATCGACCGCGATGACCCGCGCCCCCATCGCGGTGGCGAACATCGTGGCGGCAAGCCCAACCGGTCCCTGCCCGAAGACGGCCAGTACGTCGAGTCCGGAGATCTCGAGCTTTTTCAGGGCCTGGAACGCCGTGCTTGCCCCGCAGGCGAGATAGGCGCCCACCTCGTAATCGACTTTGTCGGGCAACGGGACACAGGTCGACTGGTGGACGACCATGTAATCGCCGTGGCCGCCGTGCATCGATCCCCCGTAGTACTCCTTCTTATCGGTGACCTGGCAGAGTTGCTGCCAGCCGGTACGGCAGTAGTCGCACACACGGCAGCCCTCGTAGTGGTGCTGAATGATCCGGTCCCCTACCCCAACACCCGCGACGCCGGGACCGAGGGCGACGACCTCGCCGCATGGCTCGTGGCCCGGGCGGATGAGCTGGCCGTTGTTCTCGTTCGGCCCTTCACCCCGGTAGCGACCGAAGTCGGATCCGCACAGACCCGACGACTTCAGCTTAACCAGGACCTGCTCAGGTCCCGGTTCAATGTCGGGATAATCGATCGTCTCTGCAACACTGTTTCCATGAAATGCCACACCACGCATGTGCGGTTCTCCTGACAAGGTCTAGTAGCCGATGCACCCGCGGTACCGTAAGTTGGCGCAGTGTATCGCAGCCAATCGAGCGCGCCAATTGACCGCCCAGGCCTTTGCGATACGGCTGTACCAGCAGTAAGCTTCACCCGCCCGACCGATATGACATGACTGCGGCAGTGCCGCGAATGGGACCTACAACATGGCGGATAGTTTTAGTTACGACGCTCTCTTTTCGGAAAATTCTTCAGACAACCCGATAAATATCGCCGGACACGCGAAATACGACTTCGCAGTCGCATACCCCGCACCTGAAACGCTTCCGATGGACGGTTTGATCCAGGCGCTCAGGACCGCCGTCGACTCGGACAGCGTGAAGACATCGCGGGAGATGGCGTACTACCCGCACCAGCTGGGTAACCCGGAGCTCCGCCAGTACACGGCATCGAAACTGGCAGAGGACCGCGGGTTTACGGTCGGCGCCGACGACCTTGCACTGACCAACGGTTCTGGCGAGGCGAACGGACTGGTTATCCAGGCGCTCACCAACCAGGGAGATATCGTCCTCGCTGAAGATTTCGTCTACATGGGGACCACGAACCAGCTCCGCAAGTTCGGCGCCGACATCCGTGGCGTCAAGATCGACGACGGAGGGATCGTCCCCGAGGCGCTCGACGAGCAGGTCGCCAATCTCACCGCGAAGGGCCAGAAGCCAAAGTACCTGTACACCATCCCCGAGCACCAGAACCCAACCGGCTCCACGCTATCGACAGCACGGCGCCAGGCAATTATCGACATCGCTCACAAGTACGGGATGCCGATCCTGGAGGACGATTGCTACGTCGATCTGCGGTTCGAGGGCGAGACACAGCCGGCCTTCAGGGCGCTCGACGATTCGGGCATCGTGATATACGTGGCCTCTTTCTCCAAGTTGCTGGCCCCCGGCCTTCGCCTTGGCTACTTCACGGCTGCCCCCGATGTCATGCGCCGTGCCCTCGGGTTCAAGCTGGGTAGCGGGCCCAGCCAGTTCGCCTCCATCGCTATCGAGGGATTCCTGCGGAACAACCTCGAGTCGCACCGTGATTCATTCAACCCCATGTTGAAGTCGAAGCGCGATGCGATGGTGGCCTCGCTGGAGGAGAACTTCGGTGGATCGGGCGCAACATGGTCGGTGCCGCAGGGCGGCTGCTACTGCTGGCTGACCATGCCTGAGGGTTCCGACATCACCAGCATTCGCGATGAGGTGTTCGAACAGGGTGTCGGCTACGTTGCGGGTACAAACTTCGAGGCCGACCAGACAGGAACGATCGGCAAGAACTGCGCACGTCTGTGCTTCGCGTTCGAGTCGATCCAGAACAACACCGAGGGAATTGCGCTGCTCGCCCAGCTGTTCAAGCAGCAC
>JASLNQ010000319.1 GCA_030745955.1 Dehalococcoidia bacterium
GCAGGGAGCATCCGGGACGTAACCGGGTCGAATCAGCGAAACGAACTCTGGCAAGTCCTCACACCTAAGGCTTCACACAGGCAACCGGTTGACCACGGTTGAGAGGTCACTGTATCGAGGCGGCAAATCCCTGTCTTCCGCGAGAGGGACAAACCGGAACCCGCCTGATCGGTTACGCTACTGAACGCAATCCTGCCAGCCCAACTCGGCCTGGCCCCAGTCGAATAAACCCGCCCCGGCGAAGAAATACCCCCGCGGGGAGACGCATACAGGCGAAAACCCCACCAGACTGTTGGCATGACTTTCAAATACAACCCCTTCGCCACAGCCTATCCACCCGGCCGGGGCCCGCTCGGAAAGATCTTCCGGCCGGCTTTCGACTACCGCACCTACTTGCGGGCCGGGCACATGGCACTGATGTTGCCACTCGGCGTCGCTTATTTCGTGTTCTTCGTCGTTACGATCGTGACGGGCGGCGTGTTGATATGGACGTTTGTCGGCCCGGTGATCTTGCTCGCAACACTGTTCATTTCGCGGTGGCTTGGCGACCTTGAGGCCTTCACGGCCGGCTATGTAAACGGCGCGACTATCAGGCGCCCTCCGTCGAGGCTTGAGGGCGTAAGCAACTTCAGGTCGCAGATAAAAGTCCGGCTTGTCGATCCCACCACCTGGACGGGAATTGTTTACCTGTTCGCCCAGTTCCCGGTCGGTATCGCAATGTTCATCGGTGTCGTGATCACGTACTCGGTTGTTGGGGCGATGACGTTTGCCCCGGTTCTCGCACTGTTCACCGACGGGCCGATCGTGGTCGCCAACCCCGGGGCCTGGACCATAACCTTCCACACACCACTGAGCGCACTGGCGATCACCCCGTTCGGCCTTCTGGGCCTCGTACTCGCCTCCCATGTGGTAATCGCCGTCTCTGCGCTACACGGATGGTGGGCGAAGCTGATGCTGGGATCCCGGTCGACCCGTATCTCCAGCAGGCCCGCACCTGCCCCGGCCGGGCCGACCGGGCCGACAACCGATGGACCTCCAAGGCCGACGACAACTGCGGAACCGGAAGTGGCGGTGCCCGGCCCGGACGGCGAGGCCGACACCGAGTCCGAAGCCGGGACGGTTACGGCCCCACCGCCGGTCGCGTTGCCGTTTAAAACACCCCCGGCCATCCTGACCCCGGTGCCGAACCCTTCCGAGGTTCCCCCCGAAATCGTCCCCGACACCGCGGCCATCAAGGATCTGACCGCCCGGGAGCAGGAGGTTTTCATGCTGATGGCCCATGGCGACACAAACGCCGACATCGCCGAGGAGTTGTTCATCAGCGAAGGGACGGTGAAGACCCACGTGAAGCGGGTGCTGTCGAAGCTTTACATGCGCGACCGCACGCAGGTCGTGGTTTTCGCCTACGAGCAGAGACTGGTGATTCCACAGGCCGCTGCCGGCGAATCGGTACAGCACCGCTCTTACGGCGGCTGACCGGGTGGCGCGGAAACGACTCCGCTCGATTTGACACGGGCACGCTCCAATCACCCCACGCCAACACCCGATTTCCCGACCGAAGTGGAGGGATCCGGAGCGGTGTCGCGACCCTGCCTGCTCCTTCTTCCCAGGGAAAAGAGCCCGGCCGTCCAAACTACCTCTCCATTAGGAGGGTCGGAGTGAGGGGGAACGTCACTCCCCTGGTACAAAGTTTTCGAATGATGCCGGTACGGGTGCCGAGAAATCCTTATCTCCACCGCAAGAGCATTCCCCCTCAACCTAACCTTCTCGGATCACGAGACGCGTAAAGGGAGATTGACGGCGAATCCTTTGGATCGAATGGGATCGAGATCGGGAGTATACCTTCGAGCGAAACATCATCGCCTTCGACCACGATGGTCGCATGCAGTCGTGACCTTGCCCCTGTTTCCAGTACGCGGGTGTTTCAGACAGAACCGCCCGTGGGATCGAAGGAGCGAAGGCCATTTTCGGCTGCCGCCCGAGTCGACACCACCGCTCAGGCTGCGTTGCCGGAGAGGACACTAGTTAGGTGAATAACAGCCCCGTAATTGCCACTTAACAGGTAGGCTTGAAGTTGCGTCTGGCCGTAGCAGCGTGTTCTTTCGTCAGCGAACTGATGATTTGCGGTGCGATTTACGGTGGGATGCAGGAACAGAACGTGGGACGATAACCGTACATAACGGCACTTGGATATGTTCGAGAATTTTGAACATTCGATGGGATTCCCACGAGAGAGAATTGATTTATGGGTAAGAAGTTATTTGTTGGTAGCCTCGCTTGGGCGACAGATTCGTCTGGTCTCCAGGCCGCTTTCGAGCGGTTTGGCGCAATTGAAGAGGCAACTGTAATCAGTGATCGTGAGACCGGACGGTCACGTGGTTTCGGTTTTGTGACCTTCACAGAGGAAGGTCCGGCACAACAGGCCATTTCAGAAATGAACGGTTCGGAGCTCGATGGTCGGCCAATCGTCGTAAACGAGGCCAAAGAGCAGGCTCCGCGAGGCGGCGGCGGTGGATACCGCGGCGGCGGCGACCGAGACGGCGGACGTCGGGAACGCTGGTAGACCGCTCCCAGTAGTCACACAAAACTACAGAGCGAAACCAATAAAGGGTGTGGCCTTCGGACTGCACCCTTTATTGGTTAATCTGTGCACCAGGTGGGTTGGCAAATGTGATATGCATGATCTCGGTCATCGTCGGCACGCTCCTTGCTGAATTGTTTTTGCCCAACAAGGATGCTTTGTGCCCGGCGATGACCACCTGGAGAACCCCATGACTCCGTATGTACTACGGGCCCGAGTTCACCTCGAAGATCCTCGACCAGTGGGCATATCTCAACGGGGTTGAACTGGACTTCATACGCCCGGGTAAACCTACTGAAAACGCACTGATCGAGTCATTCAACGGGAGAGTAAGGGAGGAATGCCTGAAGGAAAACTGGTTCTTGTCTATCGAGGATGCCAGGGAGAAGATCGCAGCCTGGCGTCAGCATTACAATCATGACCGGCCACACCGGGCGCTTGGCACCCTGTCACCGGTCGAGTTCGT
>JASLNQ010000031.1:0-7028 GCA_030745955.1 Dehalococcoidia bacterium
GGAAGCCCGGCATCACGACCGCAACTGAATGGACCCGTGAGCATCGGAGCGAAAGCGCAAGGCAAGTAGCTTCCGACGGAGTGGGCACCGTTACCAGGGCCCAGGGCCTCCGGTCTCACATAGCCTTGACCGGGTGTCCGATAGAGATGCCGCACCGCAAAACACGGAGCGGTAATAAGGGTGGCACCGCGGGATATACCTCGCCCCTTGAGTTTTTGGGAGCGAGGTTTTTTTGTGCCCGAAATTCTGTTGCCACTGTGCGCTAAGCCACTGTGAAAACAGAACGTCGGGCACCCAGTTCGGACAACAAACCGAATCGAAGGTCAAGCGACAACATGGCTGCGTCACAAACACAGGCGAAGAAGCGAATCCTCACCGGCATCCGGCCCACCGGGGCACTGCACGTGGGCCACTACGTTGGCGCGCTGCACAACTGGGTCGCACTCCAGGACGAGTACGAGTGCTACTTCCTGATCGCCGACTACCAGGCGCTTGGCGACCACTTCCACGATATCGACCTGATCCGCGACTCGGTGCTCCAGGTAACGCTCGACTGGCTGGCGGTCGGCCTCGATCCCGAGCGGTCGTCGTTCGTGATCCAGAGCTACGTCCCCGAGTTTGCGGAGCTGTCGATGTTGCTCAGCTTCATCACACCGCTCGGGATGCTCGAACGCAACCCGACTCTCAAGGGGGAGCTCGACGCGCTGCCGGTCGAGCGCCGCACCGTGGGGTTTTACTCGTACCCGATGAGCCAGGTGGCGGATATCCTGCTGCCACGAGCTCACCTGGTCCCCGTTGGCGACGACCAGTCACCGCATGTCGAGATGACCCGCGAGGTCGCTCGCAAGTTCAACCGAATGTTCGGCGAGGTCTTCCCGGAATCCGACACGCTGATCGGCGATGTGCCACGGCTCCCGGGGACCGACGGGCAGGGCAAGATGAGCAAATCACGGGGCAACGCGATCATGCTGTCGGACGACGCCGACACGGTAACCAAAAAGGTCCGCAGCATGTTCACCGACCCCAACCGGATTCGGGCCGACATTCCGGGCAGGGTCGAGGGCAACCCGGTGTTCGAATACCACGATGCATTCAACCCGGACATCGCGCAGGTCGACGAGTTCAAGACCCGGTACCGTGAAGGCACCGTCGGTGATGTCGAGGTCAAGCTCGCACTCGCTGAGGCGTTGAATAACTTCCTCGACCCGATTCGCGAAAAGCGCGCCCACTACGAACAGAACATGGGCCTTGTCGAGGACGCCCTGATGTCCGGCATAGCCCACACCCGCGTGATCGCTGCCGAAACGATGAGGATGGTCCGTGACGCGATGCGTATTTCGAGCTACACGAAGAACTGGAAGTAGGCCTGTATTCAGCGTTGCTGCCGCCTGCTGGCACCTCAAGAACCTTCCAAATGATTATTCACTCTCAAATATCCGATACGCCCCCTGCTGGCTGCTCCTGGCGAGGTCGCAACTAACTTCAATAGTTCGTCTCAGGAAAAACACCAGGAAAACTCATCATGCCTGTCTACACGCCCGATCTCAGCACATTCAAATCGCTGGCGGTCGGCCACAACCTGATCCCCGTTTACCGGGAGATAAGCGCCGACCTCGAAACGCCGGTCTCTGCGTTCCTCAAGACCGCAACGGGACCCTACTCGTTTCTCTTCGAGTCGGTCGAAGGCGGCGAAAACCTTGCCCGCTACAGCTTTCTCGGCAACGAGCCGTCTGAAATCCTGACCACCGGCGGCGGCACCGAGCACGGCGAGGTTGACCCGCTCGACCTGCTGCGGGACCGGATGTCGACCGTGAAGTACGCGAACGTCGAGGGACTCCCGAAGTTCCACGGCGGCGCGATCGGGTTTCTCTCCTACGACACGATCCGCTACTTCGAGCCGACGGTCCCGCCGATAAGCGAAGAGAAGTCGGGCCTCGACGTGCCGGAATCCATTTTCATGCTTACGGATTCACTGCTGATCTTCGACCATGTCCGCCACACGATCTTTGTCGTGTCGCACGCGGTTGTTAACGGCGACCCCGAGGCATCGTACGAACGGGCCACCCGAAAGATCGAAGAGATTATCGTCCGGCTCGACCGGCCCGTCCCGCCGGGTAACTCGCGCAGGAACTTCCTGCCGCCGTCGGGTTTTACCTCGCGTGACCCCAACCTCGATTACAGCGGGGTAGGTCATCCGGACCAGCCCCTGCCCGAACAGGGCGAGACGACCGGTCAGCCGTACGTGCCGAACATGACCCGCGAGTACTACGGCACGATGATCGAAAAGTGCAAGCAGGCCATCGAAGACGGCGAGGTGATCCAGGTCGTCTTCTCGCAGCGGCTGGCAAGGCGGACCCCCGTGCAGGCGTTCGACCTGTACCGGTCACTGCGGGCGATTAACCCCTCTCCGTACATGTTCTTTCTCGACCTGAACGGCTGGCATATCATCGGAGCTTCGCCAGAACTGCTGACCCAGGTTATCGACGGCAAGATGGCTGTCCACCCGATCGCCGGGACGCGTCCGCGCGGGATAGACGCCGACCACGACGCCGAGCTCGAAAACGAGCTGATCCACGATGAAAAAGAGGTCGCCGAGCACGTGATGCTGCTTGACCTGGGCCGCAACGATGTGGGGCGTGTCTCGGACCCCGGTACCGTCGATGTAACGCAGAGCTTCGAGATCGAAAAGTACTCGCACGTGATGCACATCGTCTCGCACGTCACGGGCGACCTCTCCGGCAAGTACGACGCTTTCGACGCTATGAAGGCGGCGTTCCCGGCCGGGACCGTTTCGGGCGCTCCGAAAGTGCGGGCGATGCAGCTTATCGCCGAGCTTGAGCCCGACAAGCGGGGCCCCTACAGCGGGGCGGTCGGCTACTTCAGCTTCACCGGCAACATGGACACCGCGATTTCACTGAGGACGATGATCCTGAAGGGCGGGGTTGCCTACCTGCAGGCCGGCGGCGGGATTGTTGCCGACAGCGATACGCAGACTGAGTACGAAGAGACGCTCCACAAAATGGGCGCGCTGATGCGGGCTATCGACCACGCCGAGGAATCGTCGGGTGTCTAGCCTGATCGTCAGAACGTCTTTCACTGACTTCGAAGCAGCTTCGACACAATTCGATTTCGTGCCGGTTCGCGGTGTGGTCGACGGTATCGGGTGCCGCCCTGTCGATGCGTTCAGAATCCTCAGGGCGCCGGGTACCCCGATGGGAATGGGAAGCGAACCCGCCTTCATGCTCGAATTGGAATCACCGGAAGCCGGGGCATCGCGTTACTCCTATGTCTGTCCGCTGGCAGAAAGTGTCGTTCGCACCGGTGCAAGAGAACCGCTCGGAGACATTGATCCGATTGCTGCGTTGCGGGAGCATTTCGAATCTCGGACCATTGCCCAAATCACGGAATTGCCGGGGTTGATTTCCGGTGCCTTCGGATACGTCGCCTACGAAGCGATCAGGCACTTCGAGCCATCGGTTGGCGACCTGCCAGGGGACCCGACGGGCTCGCCGGTCTCCGCGTTTATCTTTCCGCGCGAGTTGCTGGTGTTCGACCGTCTCCTCGACCAACTTCACATCATCATTTACGCGTCGTCGACGGATAAGTTCGATGCGGTGACCGAGCGCATTTCGGAAATATGTTTGGCGCTCGAACAGGCTGTTGCACGAGGCTCGATCACCGATTCGCCGGGCACGTATTTTGGTGACGAGCGACCGACTTCGGAAGTCCAGCCGGTATCGAAAATTGGCAACTACCCCGAGATGGTGCGGCTCGCTCGAAATGCAATCATCGATGGGGAGTTGATCCAGGTCGTGCTCGGACAGCGTGTCGAAATCAGCACCGCAGCCGATCCCATCGACGTTTACGAGCAGTTGTCGGCGATCAACCCATCGCCCTACATGTACCTGCTCGATCTCGGCGACACGCAACTGATCGGCGCTTCGCCCGAGTTGATGATGAGGTCGACAAACGGCATCGCATCTGTACATCCCATCGCCGGGACCCGACCGCGCGGATCGACCGCCGAAGCCGACCTTCAGAACGAAGCAAACCTGGTCTCGAACGAGAAAGAATCGGCAGAACACGTGATGCTCGTCGACCTCGCCCGCAATGACCTCGGGCGTGTGTGTGTACCGGGCACGGTTCGGGTTCGTTCGTTCAGACATGTCGAACGCTACTCCCACGTAATGCACCTTGTTTCACAGGTTGAGGGAACGCTTGCCGAGGGGAACGACGGAATCGACGCGTTCGAGGCCGGGTTCCCGATCGGGACGCTTTCGGGTGCACCGAAAATACGTGCCGTCCAGCTGATTGCTGAACTCGAACCGGAGGGTCGTGGTCCCTACTGCGGCGGAATCGGATGGTTCGGGGCGAACGGCGATGTCGATACCGGGACCATCATCCGGTCGATCGTATTGCGAGACCGGACAGCACATGTCCAGGCCGGATCGGGAATCGTATTCGACTCCATTCCCGAGGCCGAAAATCTCGAATCTCTCCAGAAGGCCAAGGCACCGCTACTAGCAATCGCCCGGGCCGAAGCACTGCATGACCGGCACTGGCAAAGCAGCGAGCAAGTTTCGTCCGAATCCGCCCAAACTGCGACAATGGCAATTACAACCGAGTAAATGAACCATGCTTCTCTTAATCGATAACTACGACAGCTTCACCTACAACCTGTTCCAGTACCTTTCGGAGCTAGGGGCCGAAGTAGAGGTGATTCGCAACGACAAGGCAACCGTCGACGAGCTAGCCGCGCTGGACCCCGAGCGAGTCGTGGTTTCACCCGGCCCGTCGACACCCGACAACGCCGGTATTTCAGTTGATGTCATAAAACACTTCGCCGGAAAAGTACCGGTGCTCGGTGTTTGCCTGGGGCACCAGTGCATTGCGCAGGCCTTCGGGGGCGCAGTGAAGGGCGCCGGCGAGATCCGGCACGGCAAGACCTCGCTGATCCATCACGAAGGCGCAGGCGTGTTCCGGGGTTTGCCGCAGCCGTTCGAGGCCGTTCGCTACCATTCACTGGCGGTCGAAAAGGACACCGTGCCCGACATATTCGACGTAACCGCGAGGACCGATAACGGCATCATCATGGGCATCAAGCACAAAGAGATGGATGTCGAGGGCGTGCAGTTTCATCCCGAGTCGATCATGACCAAGGTCGGCAAGGACCTGCTACAGAATTTTCTCGACAAGCCCTCGCCCGGTAACTAGTGGTTTGGGCGAGCCGCCGGCAACGCTAAAAAACGTGAGCCGATCTGAAAGCGTAGAACAGAAGCAACCATGAACATCCAACAGGCAATCCAGGCAACCGTCGACGGGGTGGACCTCGCGCGCGAAGACGCCGCCGACGCGATGCGCGAAATCATGTCGGGGGAAGCCACTCCGGCCCAGTTCGGTGCGTTTGTCACCGCACTGCGAATGAAGGGCGAGACGGCCTCCGAGATCGCGGGCATGGCGAGCGTTATGCGCGAGGTTTCGCTCCACATCGACACTGATCCTGACACTGGCATGGTCGACACCTGCGGCACGGGTGGGAGCGGTCTCAACTGGTTCAACATATCCACCGCCTCGGCGTTTGTCGTCGCGGGGGCCGGTGTGCAGGTGGCCAAGCACGGCAACCGCGCAATGTCGGGCTCTTCCGGAAGCGCCGATGTGCTCGAGGCGCTGGGGGTGAATATCGGCCTCGGTCCCGATGGCGTGAAGAACTGCATTACCGAGGCCGGAATCGGGTTCATGTTCGCCCAGGCGTTCCACCCGGCGATGAAATTCGCCGGACCGCTCCGCCCGCAGATCGGGATTCGCACGATATTCAACTTCCTGGGACCGCTGACCAACCCGGCAGGGGCGACCCGGCAGGTGGTGGGTGTTTCCGACGCTATGTTCACCGAGCGAATCGCCAGGGCACTTGAGATCCTGGGGACCGAGTATGCATTCGTCGTTCATGCCGAATCGGGGGGCGACGAGGTCGATATCGAGGGCCACACGCTGATATACCAGGTCAACTCGGACGGTGTAAAACGCCGCCGGACCCGGCCTGCCGACTTCGGGCTCCCGGAGGGCAGGCGCGAGCACCTGGTCGCCGATTCCGTTGAGCATTCCGCCGAAATCGTCCGCGGCATATTCGCGGGGGCCGGCGGGGGTCACAACGCGCCGGTTGCGCCCGAGACTTCACGCCGCAACGTGGTTGTACTCAACGCCGCCACCGCCCTGTTGGCAACCGGCAAGGCGGCTGCCTTCCAGGAGGCGTCGGCGATGGCCCAGGACTCGATCGACTCCGGGGCGGCGCAGGCAAAACTCGACGCGCTGGCCAGGGTGAGCCAGGAGCAATCTTGACCGAGATACCCGGAATCCTTGGCGAAATTGTGAAGAAGCGCCTGGTCCGAATCGAAGAGGCGAAGAAGAATCGCGCCCTTGAGGAAGTTCGAACGATCGCCGAACACTCCCGCGCCACGCTGTCGCTGCAAAGGAAGATTGGCAGCAAAAACGGCATCTCACTGATCGCCGAAATGAAGCGGTCATCGCCATCTGCGGGTTCGCTCGACCCCCGGCTCGATCCTGCCAACCGCGCCAGCCTGTACTGCGATGCCGGTGCCGATGTCATCTCGGTCCTAACCGAGCAGGACCACTTTTCGGGCTCGATCGACGACCTGGCGGCGGCATCGGTGATCGCACGCGCCTCGGGCGTGCCGTCGCTCCGGAAAGACTTCATCGTTGACGAATACCAGGTGTACGAAGCACGCGCTGCCGGGGCCGACTGCATCCTGTTGATCATCGCCATCCTCGACCCGGCACAATACGCCGACCTCTTCACGCTCTCGGTTTCGATGGGCATGGACGTGCTGGTCGAAATTTTCGATGAGCCGGAACTGGAAGCGGCCATGCAGGTCGATCCACGGATAGTCGGGATCAATAACCGGAACCTGAAAACGCTGGAGACATCGCTTTCAGTGTTCGAGACGATAGCGCCCAAAATCCCGGCCGACCGCATACGGGTCGCCGAGAGCGGCATGAGTGACGCCGCCGAT
>JASLNQ010000031.1:7038-11617 GCA_030745955.1 Dehalococcoidia bacterium
CGATATCGAACGGATGGGCCATGCCGGGGCGAACGCGGTGCTGGTGGGCGAGTCGCTGATGAAGGCCGGTGACGACATCAGCAAACTGGTCAGGTCGATGGCCGCAGTGGAGGTCGGTTAGGTGACAGACATGCGCACTCAAATCAAGATATGCGGCCTTCGCAGCGTCGAGGTGGCAACTGTCGCGTCGGAGGCGGGGGCCGACTTCCTGGGTTTCAACTTCGTCGAGGGTGTCCGAAGGCAGTTGCAGCCCGAGGAGGGCGCCCGGATAATCGCCGCGTTTAAAAGTGGGCAGGATGCCTCGAACAAACCGGTGAAAGTCACGCCTGCCAGGATCGTCGGCCTGTTCCGGAACCAGGACGCCGACTGGGTTAACCGGGTGGCCCGAGATGCCGGACTCGACTTCCTGCAGCTTAACGGTGAGGAAGACGACGGGTGCATCGAAACAATGGAGCTCCCGGTCATAAGGCAGGTGCGGGTAAGAGAAGGCACGACTCCCGGTGAACTCGACGAAATCGTTTCGCATCACCTCGATGCCGGCCGGATCGTCCTTCTCGACCGCTACGACAAGGACACACCCGGCGGCACAGGCCTGTCGTTCGACTGGGCTGCTGCCGAGGGCGTGGCAAGCCGCGAAAACGTCCTGCTGGCCGGTGGGCTGAAGCCCGAAAACGTTCAGAGCGCGATCGCACAGCTGGCGCCGTGGGGCGTCGACGTTGCGAGCGGTGTAGAGGTGGACGGGGTGAAGGACCCTGCCCGCATCCGCGCATTTATCGAAGCGGTGCAAACCGCCTGATCCGACCCGGATTTCGTTTCACCTGCCCGCACGTGCGGCGTAGACTGCTGCGGCGTTCCAGGGTTCTCTTTTTCAAGTCACCGGAGTATCGATCTCATGCCCGAAAAATTGCGAATGGCCCAGTACGGAACACGGCACGGCCATGCACAGGGCGTGCTCAAAGTGATGCTCGACCACCCGGAAGTCGATGTGGTTGGCGTTTACGAGCCCGATCCGGTCCGCCGCGCACAGGTTGAGGGCTCGGGCGATAGCGCCTGGGCGCAGGCCAGGTTTGTCGACAGTCCGTCTGAGTTCCTCGACGACCCGACGGTGGTCGCCGTTTCGTCGGAGGGGTCGAACAAAGAGAGCCTGGCCTTCACCGAAGAGATTGTCGCGGCTGGAAAACACGCCTTCTACGACAAGCCGGCCGGTGACGACTACCAGCGCTTCGAGCGGGTCGTCGAGCAGGCGCGCCGGCAGGGCACGTTCCTGCAAATGGGCTACATGTTCCGCAAGCACGACGGCTTCGAACGGATCGCCAACTGGGCACGCTCCGGGTTCCTCGGCGATATTTTCCAGGTCAGGGCGCACATGTCCACCTGGATCCCGGAAAAGAACCCCGAGGGGACGCTCACCGGGCGTGAAGGGCTCGCGCACCACCAGGGGGGCGTGATGTACGACCTGGGTGGGCACATGCTTGACCAGGTGGTGTGGATACTGGGCCGGCCAAACCGGGTGACCCGCTTCTTCCAGCACGCCGCTTCAGATACACGCGAAGTGATGGACAACACGCTGGGCGTTTTCGAGTACGACAGGGCGATTGCCACGGTCGATATCGCGGCAATGGAGACGCGGCCCATGGCCCGCCGCTTCGAGGTCTACGGGACTCTCGGCTCGGCGATTATGGAGCCGTTTGAGCCCGCCGAAATGGTGAGGTTGTGCCTTGAGAAAGACCGGGGTGAGTACAAGAAGGGCGTGAACATCGTCAAGATCGAGGACCGCGCCCGCTACGTCGACACGTTCGCAGAGCTGGTGCGCAACATCCGGGGTGAGTCGGAACCGCTCCGCACACTCGATCACGAGCTGCTGGTCCAGGAAACCCTGATGCGAGTAACAGGCGGGCTTGGCGGCTAGGGCATGACTCCCCATTCCCTCCCAGAGAAGGGGTTTAGGGGGTGGGTCGGGGTACGGGAGAGGTGGGGCGCGGCTCGCTGGTGAAGTATCTGTTCGCAACCAGAGCGTCTTCAACCCACACCCTAACCCTCCCAGGGAGAGGGGATTTGCGCCACTACCCGATGATCGCTCACCCCCGGGCCGGGACGTCTACGCCTTCGGGCCATGCGACTTTAAAGAGATTGGCCGCCCGAAAATTCGCTCCGGTGATCGTCGCGTCGCGCAGTACGCACCTGTACAGCGTTGCGCCCCTGAGATCGGTATCGGTCAGATTGGCGCCGGCGCAGTTCGCCCGGTGGAGAATCGCCTTCCTCATCGAGGCGCCCGACAGATCCGCCCTCCTCAACTTCGCCTCGGTGAAGACCGCTTCATCAAGGTTCGCGCCTGAAAAATCGGCTCCGTCAAGCATTGCGCGAGTGAAATTAGCGCCCCGGAGATCGCGGCCCGAAAGATCGGCTCCGCTCAGATCAAGCTGCCCGGGTGCGTGGTCTCTGTGCCATGCCGACAGGTCTTCGACCGTGCCATCAAACAGGGCCAGGTGTTCGGGGTTCATATGGTGATTATGTGGCCCGGGCAGTGTCCGGTCGAGAGTCTAGTGAGAAATTCGTTATGTTTTCGGGTTTTTCCGGAATTGAATCGAAATTGAAACACGTTTGAAACACGTATCGGATATTTTGATTCGCAGTGGCGCGACTGTGAAGTAAAACCATCTATTCGATGGTGCAGTTAACACGTAGAATGCGCGCTGCTTAAAACTGGGACGCTGATTGGACCCGACCGGTCTGACGGCACGGTGACAGAACGAGGAACATGAACGATGGCCTACATAGCCGAATATATCTGGATCGATGGCTCACAACCGACCGCCAAGTTGCGATCGAAGGCCCAGGTGCTCGCTGATGGCAAAGAACCCGGCATCTGGGGTTTCGACGGGTCCTCGACGAACCAGGCTGCAGGCGATGCTTCCGATGTCGTTCTGAATCCTGTCATGATCACACCCGACCCGGTGAGGGGTGGGGACAACAAGCTCGTCCTCTGTGAGACTCTCCTCACCGACATGACGCCGCACCCGTCGAACACCCGGGCGGATTGTGTTGCGACCGCCGAAAAGTACGGAGTCCTCGATACATGGTTCGGCCTCGAGCAGGAGTACACCTTCTTCGAGGGCCTGGCACCGCTCGGCTGGCCGAGCCGCGGCTTCCCCGCACCGCAGGGTGGTTACTATTGCGGCGTCGGCGCCGATGAAGTCTTCGGCCGGCCCGTTGTGAACGCCCACCTGCAGGCCTGCATCGATGCCGGGTTGCACATCTCCGGTATCAATGCCGAAGTCATGCCCGGACAGTGGGAGTTCCAGATCGGTCCTGTCTCCGCACCACGTGCGGCGGACGAGCTGTGGCTCGCTCGCTGGCTGCTCTACCGGATCGCCGAGGACCACAATGGCCCGAAGGGCACGCCGATTTCAGCCACGCTTAACCCCAAGCCTGTCATGGGCGACTGGAACGGGGCTGGTTGCCACACCAACTTCTCGACTACAGAAATGCGAGAAGGGTACGAGGCGTGCGTCGAAGCCGCAGAAGCCCTGGGTGCCGACGACAAGCCAGCATTGCACATCGCCAACTACGGTGCCGGGATCGAACAGCGCCTCACGGGCGAGCACGAGACGGCGCGACACAGCGAGTATTTCTACGGTGTGTCGGACCGTGGAGCCTCGGTGCGGATCCCCTGGCAGGTCGAGAAGGCAGGCAAGGGTTATATCGAAGACCGGCGACCGAACGCCAACTGCGATCCTTACGTGGTCACTCAGCTGGTCATCGACACCGTCTGTTCGGCAGCAAGTTCGTAAAATGCCGGATCGAACCCCCTGTCCATTCACGGGGATTCGTCACGAAATAAGTGAATCAATTGAGGGGACGGCTCCGGCTGTCCCCTCTCTTTTTGCCCTCGTCCAATACCGTCGTGTTTTGTCCCCGGTGTCCGGTAGATATCGAACAGAGATCGGATATCCTGCGCTGCCAGTTTCACGGGTGGTGGAGTAACCCCTGAAGCACTCGTAAACTCGTCCAAGCAGGTCTGAACCGCATTCGCAAATTGAGAAAAATAAATTACGGCTGGTTGGTCGTACTCGGTACCGCACTGATGTTATTCGGTGGTGCGGGGTCTCGATTCTCGTTCGGTGTGTTCCTCAAACCGGTTACTGAAGAGTTCGACTGGAGCCGTGGCTCGCTGGCCGGTGCGCTGGCGATTGCCGGTCTCGCTACAGGTGGCCTGCGGCCTATCGCCGGAATGCTCGCCGACCGCTACGACCCGAAGCTCGTTGCCGCGAGCGGTGTGCTGATTGGCGGGCTGGCCCTGCTCGGAATGTCGGCAGTCGAGCAGCTTTGGCATGTCTACGTCCTTTTCGTGGTGATGGGGATCGGCTTCTCGATCGCTTCACCCGCAGCTGTCGCGAAGATCATCGGGGCCTGGTTCACGCGTCGTCGCGGGCGCGCGAAGTCGCTCGCGGGGGGGGGCGCGGCCGCCGCCTACGACGGCAAGCCTCGACTGCGGGAAGCGGAGGTCTACGACGGTCTCCCCTCCGGCCCCTCGGCGTCGCTCCAGATCCTCCGGGACAGGGTGCGCACCGCGGTGGTG
>JASLNQ010000031.1:11627-13830 GCA_030745955.1 Dehalococcoidia bacterium
GTTCACGCGTCGTCGCGCGCTCGCTATGTCGCTCGCGGGGGCTGGCGCGGCCGCGGGCGAGACTGCGCTGGTACCGGTAACAGCCCTGGCGGTGGTATTCATCGGGTGGCAGGAGGGTTACCTGATCCTCGGGGGTATCTTGCTGCTGTTCACGCTGCCGCTGATGCTATTGCTCATGAGGAGCAGGCCCGGGCCCGGGCAGCATGCCGACGATCCCGATGGCGACCCGGAAGGCCCGGCGGGCGGCCTGGCAGAATTGGGCGCAGATGTTTCGTACCACGGCTCGACCGATCCGAACCGGGGGATGTCGTTCGGCCAGGCCTGTCGAACGGGACTGTTCTGGCGATTGACCCTGGGCTTCTTCATATGAGGCTACACAATGGGTTTCGTGAATGCCCACTTCGTTGCCTACACGACAGATTTAGGCGCCACCGCTGTCCAGGGTGCGTATGCACTTGCCACGGTGGGAGCCGCGGGGATCGCCGGCGGGTTCGGATTCGGGTTCATGGCCGACAAATACGGCCGCCGGCCGTTGCTGGTCGTCGCCTACGCATTTCGTGGTCTCGGCTACGGGGTGCTGCTCCTGGCAAACGGGCTTCCAATGGCGGTGCTCGGCGTCGTGATTATCGGCAGCTCTTGGACCTCCGTGATTTCGCTCACGGGCACCGTCACATCCGACGAGTTCGGCTTGCGACGGCTTGGCACTATCTACGGCACGATGTTCACGGTGATGCCGTTCGGGGCGTCGAGCGCGGTCTGGCTCGCCGGGAGGCTGTACGACACGAATGGCAACTACGACGCAGCGATGTGGATCAGCCTGGGGATGGGCCTGCTCGCCGCGACAGCCGTGGCAATGCCCAGCACGGGGATCGCGAAGCGTATCTGGCCACAGTTTTCGAGTTAATCGCGGGGTGGGCGGTTGAAAGCACCGCTGCCCACCCGCTAACTCACTCCCTGCCAGGGCGGGAGGACTCGGGCCAAACGCTTATAGCCAGCGGCCGGTCTTGTTGGCGTACTTGATATATGCCTCGCCGAACTTGCGTTCGAGGTAGGCCTCTTCCCTTCGGATTACCAGTGCGGTGAGCGCGGCTACGCCGAAGAACACCGCCACCAGCATCGCCATGGCGTTGAGCGTGATTGCAATACCAGCGCCGATCAGCAGAAAGCCCGAGTAGATCGGGTTCCGAGTCCGTTTGAACGGACCGTTCATCACCAGGGTTTCGGTCGCAAGGTGCGGCTCAGGGTGCTCGTCGTGGGCGTTCATCACTCGAATGGCCCAGAAAATGACCCACACACCAACGAGCATCAGGACGATTCCCACCACCAGACCGATGGCGCCACCGATGATGTCACCGCTCCAGATGAACACGTCGATTATCGCACCCACGGCAATTGGAATGCCGAAGATCACCGGGGGCAGCGCCGGTAGCTCCAACCCGTCTTCTTCATACTCAAACTTGTCACGGTCGTTTTTTCCGCCGGTCGTCACTTTTTGTCGTCCCTTTTGGCCAAGCGGGCAATACTCGAACCTTCTGTGTACCCGGTAACGGACATCCCCCTAATCCGCCAAACTCTTCGCGAACCGCTTGCTCTCACGCTCGCGGTAGGCGACGTTCACTCGGAGCTTTTCGAGGGTTTGCTGGAGCGTTAGCTGGCCCTGCGGAACTTCGTGGTCCTCGAAGAACGCAAACACGTCGTCGGCCTGTTCGACCGTACTCAGCGATGTAATTCCCGAAACCATCCGCACGATGCTGTTCGACGGAAACGCCTCGTTGATCTCGTCCCAGTTGTCCTTGATGAACTGCCACGCAAGGTGGCCCTGGTCGCGGTTTCGCAGGGCCACCGCCAGCAGGTACGGCGCGTCCTGCGTGCGGACCTCACCGCTCAGGGTCATGCCAAGCGTCCGTTTCATCTCGACCTCGCCCAGGAACGCCGAAAGCAGCGACTGGTATCGCCTCTCTTCCTGGGGCGTTGAGGGATTTTTGAATCGCCCGGAGAACGCCTCGTACTCGGTCTCCCCACCCTTTGAAGCGACAACGGAGGCCACCGACGCTGCGATGTTCGGCTCGACCGAACCGGCGTCACGCAGGTACGAGTCGTGCAGGTCACGCGAGTTTTGCTGTGCCAGACTATCGTCACCGGTGTTTGCGAGCATGCGGATCAGGAGGCCCCGGAGTTCGAGGTCCCGGGAGGAGTTGGCGTC
>JASLNQ010000320.1 GCA_030745955.1 Dehalococcoidia bacterium
GCCGAGTTCAACACCAGGCGATACATCCGTATCACATTGGATAGACCAGCTCAAAAAGCAGGTGCAGTCTTCACATTCCATCTCTTGATGACTCGGTACATCAATAGCCAATGTGACACCTTGGTTGGATACAAATGGACTTACGGCCTTTCTAACGACGAACCCGATAATCCCCTTTGGTATGCCTACGACAGGACAAGGCAATCTCGGCAGCGGATCATGCCCAAGCAACTGGGTCAACCGTTGGAATCAATCATGCGGGAACTAGACTCAATCACCCGATGAAAAAATGAGTCAGACCGTGAAAAACTTACCCTGAACTCTCGTGAACCCAGATTGGCTGGCGAATGGATCTGGTGCCCTTCCGGTCGGATCCTGAACCGAATGCATTTCTGTTCGCCCATCGTTCGAGAGATATCGGCACGGTTCAGTCTGAATACAGAGTTCGCCACCAGCGAAAATCACTCTCCGCTTGGATCTTCCTATCGGTTCATCATCCACCGGCCCGACCCTCAGATAGTTATGTAACTCATCGAACAAACCGCCCACACACCGTGTCACATTGCCATCCGCCCCTTGACCAATCCCACCGTTCCACCCGAACCTAACACCTGGCAACTAAACACTAACCGCCGAAACATAACCACGATCATTTTCGGAACCAGAGCCAAATAGGTCGAGAGTGTCGTTTGCGGTAAACAGAGCTATCGCGATCGCGCCTGTCACGAGGAACAGCTCTCTACGAATGTGTTTGAACAAGCGGCCGAATTTACGTCAGTAGTGTGAAATAGCGATAAATAGAGACTCTTTTAGGTCACGGCGGCGCGTTTTCTGAATTTGGCACCGACCCGGAGAATCGTGACCCTTTTTATCGGGCTGCCAGGACTCTTCTTGCGTAAGAGTTCGGAGTAGCCATCCCGAACACTGCCCGGAAGGCCGGTTTCGCCTTCACCGGCACAATCGATTTCTTGTCCTTCATATCGATGTACACAGCATCCAGGATCGTCGTCAGCGGTGCTGCTCTTGGGGTGTCGCTCCTGCCCACAGTCTCGGCATATCAATCAGGAGTCGCCCGGCTTCCTTCGTCGCATCAACTTCCGGGATCAGCAGCGACTCAAGCTCCCACTCCAGAGACTTCTTCTGCCTGTGATAATCGATCTCGTCGAACGGCTGCCTCCACATCAGGTCACATTGCCATCCACCCCTTGACCAATTCCGTCATTTCGTCGAAAGCTAACAACTAGCAACAAAATTCTTGACCGATTCGTCGAAACGTTAGCGAATCGATCGAGGGCTCCATGACCTCGCGCAGGGTCAGGCTGCTGCTGAAACAACGGCTATTCCCACGTCCATCACAGGAACCCTGTACAGGGCAATCCAGTAACGAAGGACGCAATACAAGAAAGAAAAATCTCAGCGTTCGACATCCCGGCCACATCAATCCCTTATCGTAGAACGGATCGATTTCTCGACCGGAGCGGAGAGACCTGGTGTGGTGGGCGGTGCGGGATTAATACTCCCACGACACGAACGCGTAATATCCGCCTCGTCAGCGCCAACAGTGCCGTCGAGACATCTCACGAGATGGGTTCAGATCGCGAAATCGACGGTAGAAAACCACTCATCTCCGCCAAGATGCGGTCAAACACCACATGACCGCCGTACCAGGCATCGTCACACCCGCAAGGGTCCGTCATGCCGAATAATCGTGGAGCCAAAACTCCACGCATACCAGGTGAAAGTGCCCGGAGAGTTTTTCAACTCAACCCACAATTAGGTCAAACGGCGCATCGATCCCGCTAACGCAACAAAAAGCCGCACTCAGCAGCCAGCCTGGCCCTGCGCCAGCTCCTGGAGCCCGCATTTCGCAAATCCCGACCACTCCGGACAATGTCACGCGCCCCTGCACTCCAACCGACGACCCTCCTCCCGATTCTCATTGGGGTGAACACGGTCGGGTAATCGGACACTCGGTGTGCGGGGACCAAGAAGTAGATGCGCTGATATTGGTTAGGAGGCGAACAGGCGCGCGGCCCTGGGTTCCTCCGTTACCCTGTCGGCCATGACTTCCAACTCTGCTGACACGCCCTCTCGACCGAACATCCTTTTCATCATGGCCGACGAGGCCATCGCCGAACTGATGGGCGCCTACGGGCATCCCGTCGTGAAGACTCCGAACCTCGACAGGCTGGTTGAACAGGGCGTTCGTTTCGACACGGCATACACACCGTTCCCGCTCTGCGCACCCGGCCGCGCCGCCATGATGACCGGCCGCCACGCCTCGAGCATCGGTGCATGGGACAACGCAGCCCCTCTCGCATCGGACCACCCGACATTCGCTCACTACCTGGCGCAAAACGGGTACGACACGGTGCTCAGCGGAAAAATGCACTTTGTCGGTCCCGACCAGCTCCACGGGTACAGCCGGCGGTTGAACACCGACATTTACCCCGCCGATTTCGACTGGACCCGCCCGGAGTGGGTGGCCATGAAAGAGTCGGAGGGCCGCGACTGGGCCGAAATCATGGAAAACCGCACCCAGTACAACGCATCGAACTACGGTCCCGACGCGGTGAGGATCGGCGTTTCACACAACCCACTCACCTACGACGAGGAAACGCACTTCCGGGCGATCGAGTACCTGAACGCACGCGGAAACGACCCGCAACCGTTCATGCTCACGGTCTCGTACCACCACCCGCACGAACCCTTCTGGCCGCCCCGTGAGTTCTGGGACCTCTACGAAGACGAACAGATCGACATTCCCGAGCTACCCGACGACCTGGAAGACCGCCAGTCGATGATGGACACCTGGCTGAACGCCTATCACGGTGTGAAAAAGTACGACCTGCGGGATCCCGAGGGCCTGTACCGGCTGAGGCGCGCCTACTACGCACTGATGACATACATGGACCAGAAGTTCGGCGAACTGCTCGACGCCCTTGAACGCACAGGGCTAGCCGACAACACGGTCGTCGTGTTCACGTCCGATCACGGCGACATGCTCGCCGAACGGGAGATGGTCCAGAAGCGGTGCTTCTACGAAT
>JASLNQ010000321.1 GCA_030745955.1 Dehalococcoidia bacterium
TCCGACGGCAGGCGGTAAGGTTGCTGCGCCCGACCGATTCAGGCAGTAACCAGACCGGAGCGTGACTCAAGCGATGTCCCCAGATGCAATTTCCGATCTTGTAGCCGCACGAAAAACCGAAATCATTGCCACACGGCGGCAGTTCCACGCGATTCCCGAGCTCGGTTTTGAAGAACATGAAACGGCAAAGGCCATCGCCGAGCGTCTGACAGCGGCGGGGCTGGAAGTCGAGACCGGGATCGGGCGGACCGGTGTCGTAGCGGTGCTCAGGGGCGCTGAAGCCGGGCCGACCCTGATGATCAGGGCCGATATCGATGGCCTGCCCGTCAACGAACTGACAGGGCTTGATTTTGCGGCCACAAACGGGCAGATGCACGCCTGCGGTCACGACGGGCACATCACCATGGCCGTGACAGCAGCCGAAATCCTGGCCGGTCTCAAGGACCAGCTCGCCGGGACGGTGATCTTCGCCTTCCAGCCCGCCGAGGAGGTGGTCCAGGGTGCGCTGGCGATGATCGATGACGGGCTTTTCGAGAGATACCCGGCCGACCGCGTAATCGGCACGCACCTGTGGAACCAAATACCGACCGGCACTGTCGGCGTGAACAGAGCGACTGTTTTTGCCAGCGCCGACCAGTTCCGGATTGTGGTGGCCGGGAAGGGCGGTCACGGGGCGATGCCGCACATGACTATCGACCCCGTAGCCGCCGTGGCCGAGATCATCACAACGGCCCAGACGGTAGTCAGCCGGGAAGTACCGCCCAACGACATGGGCGTTCTCACCTTCGGCCAGGTTCACGGCGGCTCGGCGCCGAACGTGATTGCCGACAGCGTCACGGTCGAAGGGACCGTGCGGGCGTACACACCGGAAACCCGCGACCAGATCATGGGTTCGCTTGAGCGAATCGCCGGTAACGTGGCGGCTGCGATGCGGGCGACGACCACCTTCGAACGAATTCACGGGACACCTCCGACCATCAACGATCCCGAGGTTGCGGGCTGGGTCACACATCAGGCCAGCCTGGTTGTGGGGGAAGGCAATGCCCGGGAGTGGGAGCCGGTGAGTGTCGGTGACGACATGGCCGAGTTCAACAACCGAGTGCCGGGGACCTACTTCCTGGTGGGTGCCGCCTACGACGATGCGACGGTTGCCGCCCGGTCGATAGAGGGGCACCACAACGCCCGGTTCGACTGGGACGAGGACTGCCTGCCGATCGGGACTGAGGTTTTCGTGCGAGCAGCTGTCGATTTTCTGTCGTAGCGCACGCCGATCACGGTCCGCTCGCGCGGATTCATACGCATATCGCACTCCGGTGAAGGCGTTGCACCCGGCTGAAAAGCTTGCCGTGGTGCATCACCAAATGTTCCGGCGTCTACGCCCCTCGCAGGCGTGGCACATCACCGTCCAGCCGCTGCGGTCAATCCGTCCCGCACCCGAGCATTCGGGGCACTCACGGTACGCCGCCTCCCGGGCTATCTCCCGATTTCCCGCATAGGCGGTGTACAAGCCATGTATCGCCGCGCCGACCATCACTGGAACAACAAAAAGCGCCGCGATACCCAGGACGGCCCAGGCGTTGGTATGGAGAGTCGCACAGTCACTGATCTGCGAGGGCGAGAACAGGCCGGGCTCCGTCCACCCTCTCTCGCACTCACCCCAGTCGTTCAACTGGGCGAGTAGGTACCCGACGAGTGAGCCTATTACACCGAAAAAAGCGGCTACCCCGTATATGCCCCACGCCAGGTCGTCCCTGCCCATCTTCAAGTACCCGCCACCGATGGTGAGCAGGTTTAGCAGGGCAACCTGCAACGGATTTGTCGGGACCGGATTTGACATTGCCATTTAACCGCGAGTCCGGGCGGGTGGGGTCGACCCTCGTACCCCGGTGATAGTTTCTGCGAGTGCACCGGGGTTGGTCTGTCAGCCCACAGCATTCTGGCAGGTTACCGCATATGGCAGTCGAAAACTTCCCGGTGCCTTAATTGGACCGTCGGGAAGGTATCTCCCGGCGGGGCAGCCACGCAAAGTAACCGCCTTACCGCCGCGAGCTACCTGACCTCGAACAGAGAGTACCCAGGAGGCTACGACTCGAGTTCGTCCCAGATCGCCTTCGCGTAGGAGATCGATGCGCCGTCGTGGTGCCACTGGTCGCCAGCCGACGAGCCCTCGATCGTCATGTAGCCCGAGTAGCCGGCTGCGTGCATCGCGCTGATGCCGTACCGGTAGTCGATCTCGCCGTCCGGGAGCGGGACCCTGATGAATACTGTGCGGCTGTTTTCAGGGTGGTATACCCGGTGCAGATTCTTGCAGTGCCAGTACTTTGCCACCGGGGCTAGCTTGTCGATCGCGTCGTCGTAGCTCTCCTCGGGAACATCGTATGTCCACAGGATGTTGCCGATATCGGGGTTAATCCCGAAGTTCGGGCGGTTGACTTTCTCGGTCAGCAACAGCGCCGACCACGAGTTGTCGACCGGCGAGTTCTGGTGCACCTCAACGACCACATTCGTACCGGCATCTGCGGCCTTCGCACACGCAGCCTGGAACACGCCGGCCAGTTCGTCGTAGACGTTGAGCAGCGCATCGAGCGAGGCGTCCTGCGAAACCGGCCAGCCCGACTGGCTGCCGGGGGCAGACCCGGGCGGGTGACCCGGGTGTCGTGCGGGCGCGCTCATGGCCCCGTTCACAACCTCCGCGCCGGTCCAGGCCGCCAACTGGATCGCCTGGTCGAGCCGTGCCCGGTTCTGGGAACCAGTCTTTGCGGTGTGCAGCGTGCCACCGGCGCGTACACAGCCGACCGCCAGCCCGAAGTCACCGAGTCGTGATGCGAAATCCTTGACTTTCTGCTCAGTTTCGAGCTTTGCGAGGACTTCGAGTCCGACTTCAAGTGCGTCGAAGCCCAGGTCTTTGGTCCTGGTCAGAAATTCGTCGGTGTAGTTTTCCGACGACAAGTCCCAGCTGTCGACCGACTGCGGGTACAGCGTGAATCGGCGGTGGGCGTAGCAAAATCTCATGTTGGTTTCTTCCTGGCACGCACGGCGA
>JASLNQ010000322.1 GCA_030745955.1 Dehalococcoidia bacterium
TCGTGGCGAGTTCAAGCCAGAACTTTCCCAGCTTCTTTCCCAGATGCAGTTGATGGAGGGCGGAGACTTCTCAGAGACCGGTGAGATGGAGCCGATTACCCAGGAACAGCTCGAAGAGATGATGAAGAACGCTCCCGAAATGGAGATGGAGCAGACCGAAGGCGACGAGAACGGCGATCAACAGGTTTCGGAGATGCTCGAGAACCTGATGAAAGAGCTGCAGAAGCGCGATCCCGAAAACCAGCAGTTCCAACCGGGGCCGATGCAGCACGTCGACGAGGACGGCGGTCCCCTCACCGCGACCGAACCTGACACCTACACGTACCCCGAGTGGGACTTCCGGGCCAACGAGTACAAGCCCAACTGGTGCATGATCCACGAAAAGGTCATGACCGATGGCGAGCCCAACTTCTTCCGTGAAACCCTGGCCGACAACGTGGGACTCCTGGCCCAGATAAAACGCCAGTTCGAACTCGTCATCCCCGAGATGTACCGCAAGCAGAAACGCCTTGAAGACGGCGAAGAGCACGACCTCGACGCGGTGCTGGAAGCCCTGATTGACCTTCGCGTGGGCGTATCACCCGACGAGAAGCTCTTCTGGCGCAGAAACAAGAACGAGCGGTCTGTCGCCGTGGCCTTCCTGCTCGACATGTCGGCGTCAACGGCCGAGGCGATCGACGAGGCCAAGAAACCCTCCGATGACTGGGGCGCTCCCGACGACCCGGTCGAGTACATGGTCTGGCTGCGCTCACGCCGATCGGAGGGCCTGCGCCGCACCTACAAGAGGATCGTCGATGTCGAAAAAGAAGGCATCACGCTCCTCGTCAATTCGCTCGAAACACTCGGCGACACCTACGGGATATTCGGGTTTTCGGGATATGGCCGGGAAAACGTCGAGTTCTACACGATCAAGGACCTCGACGAGAAATTCACCGATATCGTCCCACGGCGGATCGACCGCATCGCACCCCTGCACGCCACCCGTATGGGACCGGCGATCCGGCACACCGTCACCAAGCTTGCCGAAGTCGAGGCACGCTCCCGATTCCTCTTCCTGATATCCGACGGCCGCCCGCAGGACCGCGGCTACTCCCGCGAAGGCGTCGAGAAGGAATATGCCGTGCACGACACCCGGCAGTCGCTGGTCGAGGCCCGGCAGCTGGGAATCACGCCGTTCTGTCTCACCGTCGACAAGGCTGGTCACGATTACATGAAGACGATGATGGAAGACTTCAGCTACGAAGTGCTGCCTGACATCAACCTGCTTCCCAAGCGCCTGCCCCAGCTCTACCGCCACCTGACGACCTGACCGCACTCCCCACGGACGTTGATAGCCGTGAACGAGGACTTCACCGTTGTTGCACCGTAACCCACGCGATGCGAATCTACCTCATCCCGAC
This sequence comes from Dehalococcoidia bacterium, assembly GCA_030745955.1. The sequence continues at coordinate 1,401 of JASLNQ010000322.1, forward strand.
CCTGGCGGAGGGATCAGCCGCCAACGCGCTGAGGCCCTGTGGATCGGCCAACCCTAACCCCGCCATCATCTGCTGCATCTGCGCGCCAGGGTCCATTTCGGCCCTGGCGATCGGAAGGAAAGAGGACCATTCCGCGAGAGTCGGGCCGGGGAAAAGGGCGGATCGGAACGACTAGCCGTTATCGATCAGCGGATCGCCGAAGAATAACTCGAGCACTCGATCGGCCCATTCGGCATCGACCGTGATGACATCCGAGGTTTCATTCGCCACTGCGTAACGGAACTTGCCGTCTTCCGTCATGTCTCCGATCGTCATGGTGAGACGCGTGACCTCTGTAACGCCCTGTGTCGTCTTGTTCTCGATGCGGACGGCGATGTACGGCGACGTGAGCGTCGTGCCGTACGGCTCGTAATCGGTGTCTTCTTCGAGACTCAGCGCAACCACTCCACCGATTTTCGGGCTGCCAAAGTGTTCGAGTTCGGTGTTCAGCGCAACGGCGTCTGCGGTCTGACTTCCCGTGCAGGGATCGGTCACCAGCGGCGGATCGCAGAGTGCCCACGATTCGTTGTCGCGGTCATAGCCATACGCCCGGACCACCTCGTTGTTGTCAAACAAAATCACTTCGCGTACCTGCCCGTCGAGGGTGTAGAACCACTCCGGTAACGGCGGCTCAAGGACCAGCCTCTCTAGCACTTCTCCCCATGTGGCGTCGATAAGCACCAGTTGCGGAAAACCCACCATCCGGGCGTAGTTATGCGCCTCATCAGGTGTGCGATCGCCCAGGATCATCTCCAGCTGCTTCCCGTCGCGCAGGGTCACCATGATGCTCGTACTCGGTGTGTTGAGACCGTAAATCGACTCGTCCTCGATCTCCTGCGAGAGCACTCGCTGTGTGCGTGGTCCGCCAAGCAATTGCGGGATACCACCCCAGCGGAAGAGGTCGGCCGGAATATTCTCGTACTCGTCGAAGAACCAGCGCCGACTCTCCTCGCGGAACGACCAGCTGGCAGTCACGTCGCCGGCCTTGATCGCGATATTTCGCAGGTCGTCAGACGCCAGTGTGTAGAAGAACGGCGGCTGTGGCTCCTCGACCTCCTCGGTGGGGTTCGTGATGAACCAGGTCACGCCGATCGCAACATAAGAAAGCACCGTGATCAGCACGAGCAGCAGGCGCAGGTTCATTTTCTAGCGCCTCCTCCACCAGGTCCAGAAGCCGAAGAGACTGATAAGCACCGGCATCAGCAACCAGCCCGACCAACGCACGAAGTCACGTTCGTTACGCGTCAGGAACAGTTGACGGTTCGTCTCGGTCTTCTCCCGAATCGAAATCAATTCGAAGTCCTTGGCCAGGTAGTTCACGGAGTTGATGAACAGATCGGCGTTGTTGGCTGAGCCGAAGTAGTTGTTCGAGGCGAAATCCGTGTCACCAATCACGATCATGTTCAGGCTGATCAGGTCCTCGCCATCGCTGTAGACACCCCCACCGAGTTCACCGACGGCCTCGACGACCACCGCGATCGGCAACGGTCCCGAAACTTCCTCGTCGATATTGAATTCGAGCGTCTCGAGATCGGTTTCCGACCAACTCGAAAGCGTCGTCGAGGCGAGAATTTGCTGGAAGACTAACGGAGT
>JASLNQ010000323.1 GCA_030745955.1 Dehalococcoidia bacterium
CAGCAGTTCCCGCAACACCTGGACGGCCTTCCGCGAACCGTTTCTACCCAGGGCCAGGGCCGCCCGTACCCGCTCGTCCATCTCCCGGCTCGTGAGCAATCCACGCAGGTGAGCGATGTGCGCCTGGCCCGATCCGCTGAGCTCCGAGGCCACTCGCCTGAGGTGCGCGCCTTCAGACTCGTCGTCGGTTTTGCTCAGGGGTGATACGAAATCATCCTCCGGGTCTGAATCGGTTATGTATTTCTGTTCGGACAACGATTCTGGCAACCATGATTACGATAAGTTCTGACCGAGTGCAGCGAGAATTCTACCCATCCGTTTTTCTACGTATAGCGGTCTGTGCATTAACCGACAGTCCGTTTCCGGAAACATACCAATTATGCGATACGGGGTAGCACCAAGACGATACGGTGCAGGCCTACTGACCAGTTCAGATGGAATCAAATACGTTGGTTAGGTCAGCAATTACACCTCCTGGCCTCGTGGCGGGGGGCTCCAATAACAGGGCAATAACAAACGGACAGAACGATGGGCGATTTAGTCGATTTTTTCCAGGGGTACTCAGAAGAAAGTTTTGACGCAATTTCGGTTCTGCTGGTAGACGACCAGCCTGTTTTCCGAAACGTAGCCCGCTCCGTGCTTGAGCGAGATGGCTCGTGCGAGGTGATTGGTGAGGCCGAAAATGGAGCGAACGCCCTGGAGATGGCAGCCAAGTTGAACCCCGACATCGTCGTCATGGACGTTCAGATGGATGACATGAGCGGTATCGAGGCGACACGGCGCATCCTCTCGGCAAACCCGCGAGCAAACGTCGTACTTACCTCCATGGGTGCAGATACCGAGTACCCGACACTCGCCCGGGAAATAGGCGCACTCGGCTTTGTGCCGAAGCGAAGCCTCAACGTCCAGACGCTACGCAGCCTGGTCGGTGGTGGGCCCTCCGGTGGTACCGACGCCCTCGCCGCCTGACACCCAGCCGGAAATATCCACCAGGAAGCCTCGATTTGTTCGGGGCTTTTTGATTCCCACAATACGACCGACGATCACCGTCCGCGTAGAAACACGCAGGCCCTGTGTGGCTCACGTCAATGACCCGTTTCGTCCTTCACCAATATGATGGGCGCACGTAGGGGCAACAGTTGCGTGGGCGGTATGGGCAACCGCAATAATATGAATCAAATCCCGTCAGATCCTGAACAAGAACAAAACCGGGGCATCCTCCAGAGCCCCTTGGTGATCGGACTCGTAGCGATTACGATAATGACCGGAGCGATCATCGCCTTCGGATCGAACCTGCTCCCGCAGAACACCCTGAAGAGCATCAGCCAGGGTCAAATCGAAGACCTCGACAGATTTGCTTCGGTTATCCACTTCGGAGATGCCGAGATTACCGGACCCGGGGCAAGTGACCGGCTTGCACCGGTGGCCAGAACATCGTCTTTCGACGCACTGATGAAGCGGGGCCTCTTCGGCGTAAACGCACAACGGCTCGATCTCTACACAATCACCGGCGAGCCCCTTTACGCAACGAGCGGTAGTGCGCCAGCGCTTCAGGGCTCGATGCTGACGGCGTTTGACGACGCTATCAACAACCGACCCTCGTCGATCCACATGGAACCCGACGCGGCAAAGGCACGGCTCGGCGTCGAAGCCAATCTGCTTCAAACCTACAAGTTGATTTGGGACCAACCACCCGGCAACGGCCGGTCGGCACGGACACTGATGGTCGCGGCAATCACCACCGATGTCGGCCGCGACCTTGGCATCGCCCACAAGAGCGTCTGGCTGATCGCCGGCGTCTTCAACGCAGGAATGGTCCTCGTACTACTGGTGCTCCACTGGGCATCCGGAAGGGCCCACGTCCGGCTCGAACAGGCAACCCGGGCGCTTGCATTTCAGAACCGCGCAGTACGTGACTCACGAGAACGCATGGTTCAGGCTGCCGACAGCACCAAGCGGGCCATCGCCGAAGAACTCCACGGTACGGTGCAATCGAAATTATTTGCGGTATGGATGCAACTCTGCCAGTTCAAAAACTCCCGCACTGAGGCAACACCCCACGAAGCCGGGGAACTCGACAAAATCGCTGAAGAACTCGACAACATTCGTGAACACGATATTCGCGGCATCTCGCACCGCCTGCACCCGAGTATCGTCCGGGTGGGAGCCGCGGTCGGGTTACGCTCACTGCGAAACTTCTACGACTCGATGATCCCTGTAGAACTTGAAATCAACGAAGCGGCGGCCAGGCTCGAACCAGCAGGCAGTTCCGTCATCCCCGACGCGATACGGCTTGGCGTGTACCGAGTTGCCGAACTCGCGATGGGCAACGTCGCCAAGCACGCCGAAGCGACTCAATGCAAGGTCGGTTGGTCTTACGACGAAGCCAACCGGCAACTGGAAATGACGATCACCGATGATGGCATCGGGTTCGATCCCGCCAAATTCCGCCAGACCGGTCTCGGCATGGTGAATATTGGCGACTATGCCGACGCCATGAACGCCACCCTGGAGATCGACTCAGAGCCCGGCCAGGGGACCCGGTGCAAACTGAGCATACCATTCGAAGCGCCGGTCACCGAAAAGCCACAGATCGAGCCCGGCTACAACGTAATAAGCGAAACCGGCGAACAGCCTTCCGCCGCCTGAGTTGCGGTGCGCACCCATCGTTCAATTGGCATATACCCGCACGGTCAGTTAAACCATCGGCCATTCACCCGGCGTTACCAGGTTCGTAGTATCAGGTAAGACCAGCGCGACCAGAGGCCGGGAACGAACATGTACAGAGTCCTTCTTATCGACGACCAACCCATCTTCCGCGACATCATTCGAGCGATGCTCGATAAGGCCGGGGGATTCGAGGTGGTCGCCGAACGAGAAGATGGTGTACAGGCGGCAAACTCGTACCAGGAAATCCTGCCCGATGCCGTGATCATGGACGTGCAGATGCCGCAGATGAACGGGTTCGAAGCCTCGGGGGCGATACTTGGCGTCGATCCCAAGGCGGTGATCGTGCTGACCTCGAT
>JASLNQ010000324.1 GCA_030745955.1 Dehalococcoidia bacterium
ACAACCAAGTCCGACCGGACTGACTTCGTTCTCATCCTGTTCGCAGGTTGGAACTCGGCTTCCGTCCCGTCGAACCCGATCGACACCGACATCAACTCGGCCCTGTCGAACACTGGTATCAAGCAGGTTGTAGCCTACGACGCAACCACGCCTTCACAGCCGTGGAGAATTGCATCGAAGGTTGGTTCGGCCGACTACGCCTCGCAGACCACTCCTGGTCTGTCGACCGTCGAAGCCGGACCTGGTTACTGGATTGAGACTGAGAACTTCGAAGACCAGAAGATCCCGCTCGAGGGTGAGACTGGTCCTGGCGATGCCCGACCGGGCCTGACCACGATTGCAACCGGCAACGGTTGGAACCTGGTTGGTGTGGTCGACCAGAGCCGTACTCAGACTCAAAAAGGCAACAAGGGAACGACATTGACCAGGCCTAACAACGTAGGCACGGCCACTGCTGTCTCCGTCGGGACGTACTTCAACACCGTGAACAACGGTCGAGCGTACGTATTCGACACCGTGACCTCCAAGTTCCGTGAGCTGATAACCGGGAACCCCGTCACCATTGGTACAGGGATCTGGGTATTCATCAGCCCGCAGGACAACGGTCAGCTCCCGCCGATCGTCCCGTAAAGACGACCGCTAGAGCAAGAACGTAATAACGGGCGCCCCCCTCCTGGTAATTCAGGAGGGGGGCGTTCTGCTGATATAGATGTGCAACTCCCCGTACACTTGGGGGGCAGGGGCACTGGAGAACCGGATATGAAAGCCAGACTGGCAGGGATGCTGATCGTGACCGCCGTTCTGGCTGGAATGATCGCGGGTTTCGGCAACCGGGCCAGCGCCCAGGAAGCGTTCCCTAAAAGCCAGACGCTCACGCTGCATGGCGAGGTTTTCATATCGGGGGGGACCGACCCCAACGGTCTGGTTATCACTGCCAGGATCGGCGACTGGGAATCGAAGCCGGTCATAATTGGTAACCCAACCGAAAACAATTACCCGCAGATATTTATCAACCCTCCGCTCGAACTGATCGGTGAAGACATTACTTTCTGGTTGGAAGGGCAGGTCCAGGCCGACGAGATCACGCCTTTCGCGTACCTACCGTTATCCACGGATGCATTCGGAAACGAATCGTTCACCTATCACGATGGAAAACTGGTTACCGTGCTGGACTGGCCACTGCCGCAACTTCGTCGACAGGACCTGCGTTTTCCATATGCGCCAATTCCGACGCCGACACCATCGCCGACCGCGACACAGACCCCGATACCGACGGCTACACCGGTCGTCCTGTCGCCCACGTTCTACGAGGGGCGCGTGCGGGCCGGTTCGGTCCCGCCACCCGATGGAACGTTGATTCACGCAGTGATCGACGACTACGTGACAACCTTTGCCGAGGTTTTTGGTGGCGAGTATTTCCTGACAATCGATCCCCACGACGAAAAGTACGAAGGTGGGACCGTCGAGTTTTTCATCGGTGAAATCAAGGCGATTCAAGCCGATACTTTTGTTGATGGCGAGCCCAGGGATGATTTTCTACTGGTGTTCCCGCCCCTGCCTACGCCGACTCCAACCCCGACGCCGACGCCAACCGTGGCACCCACCAACACGCCGGTACCCACGAACACGCCCATTCCTACCAGCACGCCGACTCCAACTCCGGAGCCGACGCGCACGCCAACACCGACCCCGACGCCGACTGTCCTGCCAACCGCCACACCCACACCAACGCCGATCACCGACCTGACAGCGACCGTCGAGGCGCAGGTGACGGCTACTGCGGTAGCGGAGGAAGCCGAGGGCGGTGGCGGGGCGTGCAGCGTTCGTGAGGGTGGTCCTGCCGGCCTGGGTAACATCGCACTGCTGCTGGCGCCACTGGCGCTGCTCGCATGGCGACGGTTTGAACGCAACGTCCGCTAGCACGCCGGTGCGGGTGTTCCAGAGCGGTCCAAACAAGAAAGCCCCTGTTATACGCAGGGGCTTTTCGTTTACCGGGTGTTTGCCGGTTCGTTGCGTCGGGCAGGCTTTAGGCCGGTCGCTCCTGTAGCACTACCACTGTGCGCTCATCGGGAAGTCCGCTGCGGCTGACGTTCAGCCGGGGTACAGGCTCGAATTCTTTGACACCGAGCTCGGTGAGCAGCCGTGACATTGCGGTGCTGGGCTTGCCCGATTCGGAATCGTAACCGGAAGGCACGATCATCTTTGGCTCAAGGCTCCTGATCACGGTCGACATTTCGTCGGGTTCAAGCACCTGGGCTTCGGTGTTAATGATGAGGACGTCGACCTTGCTTATCTGCTGGACAGACTGCGCAGACGGCTGGTGGCCGGGGTTGCCGAGGGTTGCTACCTGCATACCGTCGGCATCGATGATGTAGACGGTGTTCACCTCTTTCGAAATCGCCGGATCGTCCGCCGGTGTGGCGACTCCGCGCACGCTGAGACCGCCAATTTCGTATTCGCCCGGGCCGGAGAGGACGTTCTGGTTAGTCGCCGGACGCGCCGAGTAATCGCCTTTACTGAACGCGAAGACCGTATTTTCGTCCTGGAGCGCAGATGCTTTCGGAAGTCCACCCTGGTGATCGACTACCAGGACACCCGTCGAAGATTTGACTTCAAAAGTAGAGTTGCCAAGCCAGCGGATTTCCATTCCCAGGTCCCTCGATTCAGTCCATGGCGTGTCCCGGTGTCAGAGGTATGCCGCGACCCGGGCGCGGTCCGACTTCCACCCTAGCAATGCGCCCGCGAGAGCGTCAACGAATTTACCCGGAAATCCGGCCCCGTCAGTTGCAATCGAGCCCTGGCCCGGGCCGTCTCGTGCACAGAACGCTGAATTCCCCACGAGATTTGGCCGGGCCTGCACGCACCACGGGGCCGGGCTAGGTTCGACCCCATTCCTTCAGCGTTACCAGGTTACGCAGGGTAAGGTAACCGGCCCATTCGATTTTCGCGGTCTCCCACTCATCCTCGTACTGCCTCCACGACCAGTTGGGCTGCCAGCTGCCGTCGTCGGCCTGGTTGTCGAT
>JASLNQ010000325.1 GCA_030745955.1 Dehalococcoidia bacterium
ATGAACAAATTAGCGCGCGCTGGATCATATTTTATGCGCTGGTCCGACAAAGGCCTGGCTGAACGAAACGCAGCCATTCGCAAGAGCCTTATCGACACCCTGGCCCCGCGCACCGGGCCAAAGCAGCGCCGCGTGACCCTGGAATTCACTGCAAAGACCACGTTTTACGTGTCGGTCACGGTCTTTTTCGTGTTCTTTATCGTGGCGTTCGTCATGTACGACCAGGACCGCGAACTCGATGTCATCCCCGCGACACGCGACGGTCCAACGATTATCAACGAGGTGCGGGTGTACCTCCAGACAGCCACGCACCGCGGATTCTCATACCGGGAGGAAGAGCAGATTTGCTGGGACGTTTTTAAAGACCAGACATTTTCGGTGAACTACCTGCTGCTGGGCTCGTGGCAGGTAAACGCCTGGTACAGAACCGTCCGCTACTTCTGGCGGGTCGACGACAAGACGCTTGAGGTCACCCAGGACCATTTTTTCCAGACGACAAACCCGACTATCGACTGCTGAGTGGCGCGGGCGTGTGACCCGGTGCACGCGCCTCGTCTCAGCACCGCCGCTCGGTCCGCTCCTCCATCCCCTCGAACTGGCAATCGAAACAAAAATTCGTGCCAACTCGATGAAGATATCGCCGGGTGACGGCTAACATTGCCTGATGCCCCCGAATTCGCCCGCTTCACCCACCGACAGGCTGCTTGCCGGCCTTTCCGAGCGACAGCGTGAGGCCGTAACACACGCCGACGGTCCGCTCCTCATCGTGGCCGGGCCGGGTTCAGGCAAAACCCGGGTCATGGCGCACAGGGTCGCCTACCTGATCGGTGAAAAAGGCATCCCGCCCTGGAAGATCCTCGCAGTCACTTTCACCAATAAGGCGGCCAGGGAACTGCGGGAACGGTGCGAAAGGCTGGTCGGGCGCGGCTCGGACGAGCTGCAGGTCAGGACGTTCCACGGGTTTTGCTCCAGGGTGCTACGGTCTGACGGGGAGCATGTGGGGCTCAAGCCCGAGTTCACGATCTACGATGACGACGATCAGGCCAGGGTGGTGCGCCGCATCCTCGACGATCTCGACATCGATCCAAAGCAGTTCCCCCCGAGGGTCCTGTTGAGCGTCGTTTCCTCCTCCAAGAACAACATGCACAGCCCGGCGCAGTTCGCCGAACGCACTGAGACCTACCGGGAAGAGGTGGCGGCGCGGGTATACGAGGCCTACGAAGGCGCCCTGCAACGGGCAAACGCAGTCGATTTCGACGACCTGTTGCTCAAGACTTTCATGCTGCTCGAAGGTTCGCCGGAGATCCTCGAAAAGTACCAGCAGCGGTTCGAACACCTGCTCGTCGATGAGTTCCAGGACACCAACCCGCTGCAGTTCCAGGTCGCCCGGTTGCTGGCGTTGAAGAGCCGCAACATCTGCGTGGTGGGAGACCCCGACCAGTCGATCTACTCGTGGCGCCACGCCGATCCCACAAACCTGACCGACTTCCAGGCCACATTCAAGAATACAAAGATCGTCACGCTCGATCAGAGCTACCGCTCGACGCAAGTGATCCTCGAAGCGGCCGATTCGGTGATCGGGAACAACGACGACCGGATGGAAAAACAACTCTGGACCGAAAACGGTCGCGGGACGCGTATCACCGTGGCCGAAGCCTATAACGCGGAAGAGGAAGCGAGGCTGGTGCTCGAAGAGGCGGCGAGTCTCAGGCAGAAAGACGGGTTCGGGCGGAACGAGGTCGCCGTGATGTACCGGGTGAACGCGCAGTCACGTGCGTTCGAGGTGGCCTGCAACCGTGAGGGCATTCCGTACCGGCTCGTCGGGGGGGTGAAGTTCTACGACCGCAGGGAAGTGAAGGACGTGCTGGCGTTCCTGCGACTGGTGGCAAACCCGGCCGATGACAGCGCACTCGAGCGGATCGTCAATGTGCCGACGCGCGGGATTTCGGCGAGGTCGGTGGCAGAATTGCGCCGGGTGGCGATGCAGCACGGTGTCCCGCTGCTCGATGTCGTGCTGGACGTCAGCCGGGCGCAGGGTGGCGACGAACAACCCGCTGCGTTCGTTGTTGAACTCGCCACCCGGGCGCTGAGATCGGTCGCAGCCTTCGGCGACCTGGTGACGCGGCTGATCGAGCAATCGATGGCCCTGGACACCACGGAACTCATCGACCTGACGGTCGAGCGGAGCGGGTACGGTGCGATGCTGCGCGAGGACAGGGAGCGTGGCGAGGAACGGATGGAAAACCTGCAGGAACTGAAGGCTTCGGCCGAGCAGTTCGGGGGTTCGGAAGAACGCGGACAACTGGTCGATTTCCTGGAAAATATAGCCCTCGTGTCCGACGTCGACAGTCTGCAGGGTGGTGACGACATTGGGGCCGAAGACGAGGCGATCACGCTGATAACGCTCCACCAGGCCAAGGGGCTTGAGTACGATGCGGTGTTCCTGGTCGGGCTCGAGGAGGGCCTGCTGCCCCATTCCCGCAGCGTCGACGACCCGACGCAGCTGGAGGAGGAACGGCGGCTGCTGTATGTCGGCATGACGCGGGCCAGGAAGCGGCTATACATGTTCCGGGCGTTCCAGCGCCGGTTCCGCGGCCAGTCGGGTGCGCAGATGGCGTCACGTTTTCTTACCGAAATTCCTGGGTCGCTCGTGACGACACGCGATATCCGCGGGCATGCCCGTGTCGCCGACCGCATGCCCGATCCGATGTGGACGAGGCGGGCGGCCTCGACACCGGCGCCGCGCGCTGCGACCCGTTCGGAAGATGAGTTTTCGGCGGGTGACAAGGTACGGCACGAACATTTTGGCGAGGGTGTGGTGGTGAGTGCGACGGGCAGTGGCGGCGATACGCAGGTGACTGTGGCCTTCGCGGGGCAGGGCGTGAAGCGGCTCATGCTGTCGTTCGCCCCGCTGGAGAAGATGGGGGCTGAAGAGCCTGCCGGACAGTTCGATCCCGATCAGCCCGAAATCGAGATACCCGACCCCGATCTGTTTGCGCCGT
>JASLNQ010000326.1 GCA_030745955.1 Dehalococcoidia bacterium
TAGTCCAGTCTTTATCGCTGTAGTGGTGCTCGGGCACCATGTACACGCCGATGTCGAACTTGTACGTCAGCAGGAACATGAAGCGTGGGTCCGGTCGGACCATGAACACCTTGACGGTGTGGCTGTCGACCTTTTCCGCGTGGTCCATGGCGTTGTCGATGTCGGTACCCCAGCGGACTTCTTCCTTGAGGTCCTTCAGGGTGTTGAGCGTGTAAACAACGTCATCTGCGTTGAACTCTTCACCGTCAGACCAGTTGACTCCGGTCCGCAGGTTCATCGTCAACTCAGTAAAGTCGTCGTTCCAGTCCCAGCTCTCTGCGAGCCATGGAATCGTCTTGTTATCGAACGCACTGAAGTATGCGAGCGGCTCGAAGATGATGTTTGGTCCGGACTGGTGGTTTGCACCGATGGCGTAGGGGTTCCACAGTTCGTGGTCCACAAAACGACCCTCAGCGCCACCCAGGTAGCTGATGAGCGTGTCGTCGCGGTCAATATCCGCGATGTCAACGCTGCCAGCAGGTTCAGCTGGCGCCGTCGTGGCAGTCGCAGCTGGTGCCGACGTGGCAGTCGCAGGTGCTGCACCGCCTCCGTCGTCGGAAGAATCCTCGTCGTCATCTCCGCCACATGCGATCATCGCCACGAGAGCGATTGAAAGCATAGCGAGGAAGAGGATTCTCCACTTCTTCGTAAATGTCATGCTGACCTCCGAATAAATGTCAGACGCGAACTCAGGTATGCCGCCATCCGGCTGCTTTCACCTGTGACAGGGTTTTATATCCGAATCCATACTGCGAGTCAACTTCATTAGGCCCGTTCCGTGACGATAATTCTCGACTTATTTTTTTGCGCAGAAACGGTTTTTGATCTCGTTGGATTGGTATTCGCGACCATGCACATTCCGCAAACGGAGAATACGGGGGATTCTTCGGGTTGTGCTGAATATCGTTCATTATCCGGAACCGGACATAGCCAGCAACGTAAACACTTGTTATCTTTGGTCACCATAAATATCCATGGTCAGCGAGAGTGCGGGTCATCGCGCATTATCCCCGCGCCAAAACTGAAGAATTGAGTTCCAGCCCGTGACAGAAGATACGCAGGCCATCTCCGACGCTTCGACACCGATACTCCGGAGTGTTTTCGGGGTTGTTCTCGCCATACTTGGTAACTTCGTAGTGAAGCGCTTCTTGTTCTTCGTTTTCGTCGTCTGGGTGGCGAGCACCGTAATTTTCATCATCCCGCGCCTTTCAGGCCAGGACCCGGTGAAGGAGAAGCTTCTTCTCGAAGCCCAGCGCGGTGGGGCCATGCAAACGGGTCTCGACGAAATGGCAAAGTCGTACCAGAAGCGCCTTGGGCTCGACCAACCTCTCTGGGTTCAGTACACCAACTACATTAAAGACCTCGCGCGGTTCGACCTCGGCACGTCGATTGCATTCTTCCCCCGGACTGTGAATGAAATTGTTTTCGAGTCGTTGATCTGGACGCTGGGGCTTATGGGGACGGTGACGATATTGGCGTTCACACTGGGTACGCTCGCAGGCGCGTTCTTGGGCTGGCCCAGACGCCCCGGCTGGATTCAGTATTTATTCATGCCGTTACTCACGCTTTCGGCGATACCCCAGTATTTGCTGGGGATGATCCTGATCTTTATCTTCGCCTTTAAACTGGGCTGGCTGCCATTGTTCGGGGGTTACGAGCCCGCATCACTCCCGAACCTGAGCTGGGAATTTTTCGTTGACGTTATCAGGCACGCAATTCTGCCGGCTGGCGCCATCCTGTTCTCGGTGATCGGCTTCTGGGCCATCGGTATGCGGGGCATGATGATCAACACCCAGGGTGAAGACTTCATGATCCAGGCCGACGCCAAGGGGCTAAAAGGTGCGCGCATATTTATGCGATATGCCGTGCGGAATGCCCTGCTGCCGCAGGTAACGGGCCTCGCGCTCGTTCTCGGCACGATCATTACCGGGCAGGTTCTGGTTGAACGGGTGTTTTCATACCCCGGCATTGGCGATATCTTGTTCCAGGCGATCAGGTTGTCGGACTTCTTCGTGATTCGCGGAATCGTAATCGTGATCATTCTCGGAATTGCGGGGGCCACCTTCTTGCTCGATGTCCTCTACCCGCTGCTTGATCCCAGGATCAGGGTGAGGACGTAACAATGACACAGACAGCTACTTCTCCTGAAGCGACGGACCGCGACGTAATGAGCGGCGGGTGGAGCCAGTTCAACGAAGACCGGCTGCAACCGATAAAGCGATATGCCCTGCGGAATCCCTCACTCATCGTTGGGATCAGTTTTTTGTTCGGCCTGCTACTGTTCGTCGGGATCGGGCAACTGGTTTGGGAAACTGAGCGGTTCCGGGTGCTATCGACACCCACGCGACTTCCCCCGAGCTGGCAGTACCCGTTTGGGACGGATACGCAGGGACGCGACCTGCTTGCAGTTTCGATCATGGGGACTCCGCTGACTTTGCGCATCGGCCTGGTTGCCGGTTTTGTATCGATCGGCCTGGGAACGGTGGCTGCGTTCATCGCCGCTTACTACCGTGGCTGGGTTGACGGTGCGATAAGGACGGTCGTCGATGTCGGGCTGGCGATGCCGGGCCTCTTGATCCTGATCCTGGTCCGAATCAATATCGGTCGTGAACTTACGGTCGATGAAATGGGTCTTGCCCTCGGGCTGGTCGGCTGGGTGTTCCCGGCCCGGACGATTCGTTCACAGGTGCTGGTGATGAGGGAGGCGGCCTACGTTGAGCTATCGCGGCTTTCCGGGACCAGCGGCATGGGCATCATCTTCAAAGAGATGCTGCCAAACCTGATTCCGTACATAACGGCCAGCCTGGTCGGTTCGGTTGCGGGTGCGATCCTGGCTTCCATCGGCCTGGAAGCCATCGGCCTTGGCAGTTTTGCGGACCCGACCTTGGGCATGACGATTTACTGGAATATCCAGTTCTCGTCGATCATTCTCGGCATGTGGTGGTGGTGGTTGCCG
>JASLNQ010000327.1 GCA_030745955.1 Dehalococcoidia bacterium
CCGGTACGTGAACGTGCACGCTCCCGAGGGGACAGTCACCAACTGCGTCCACCCTGCCCCGGTCGTTGGTGGCTGGGAGACGCATGTCCGGCTGAACGACCTCATATTCGAGGCGCTCGCCCCGGCGCTGCCAGATGTCGTTTGCGCCGGGACAAAGGCGATGCAGTGCCACTCAGGTTTCGGTGGCGAAAACCCGGACACCGGTGAGTATTACTGCTTCCTCGAAACCCTCGCCGGCGGCTACGGCGCCCGTTCAACTTCCGACGGACCCGACGCGGTCCAGACCCACGGCCAGAACACCGAGAACGCGCCGATCGAAGAAACCGAGATCAACTACCCCGTCCGCATTACCCGCTACGAGCTGGTCCCCGATTCGGAGGGTCCCGGTGAATTCAGGGGCGGGCTCGGCCTGCGCCGCGACTACATGTTCCCCGAAGAGGCGACATTTACGGTACTGGCCGACCGCGACAGGGCGGGACCGCACGGGCTGTTCGGCGGTGAACGGGGGAGCACGTCGACTTACGCCCTGGTCAGGGCGGGCGATGAGAAGGGCGATGACGAGGAGCACCTGTCCTCCAAGACGACGCTACAGCTGCAACCCGGCGATGTGATCAGCTACCGAACCTCTGGCGGTGGTGGTTACGGGGACCCGTTCACCCGCGACCCGAAGCGCCTTCTCGACGATGTCATGCAGGGCAAGATTTCAGTCGAGCGGGCACGCCGGCGCTACGGGGTCGAGATCGATACGGCCACCGGCGAGGTCGACGGGCCGGCGACGCGGGAGTTGCGCAGTGGCAGGTAAGCGGTCGGCGGCAAGCCCGGTGCCCGGTGATCGGCGAAACGACCGGCAAGAACGGCGGATCGACCCGATCCAGTTCGAGGTCGTCCGGTCGGCGCTGACACAGGTCGCCGAAGAGATGGCCGTTGCGCTGCGGCGGTCGGCCTACTCGACAAATGTCAAAACCCGCCAGGATTTTTCGTGCGCGTACTTCGATCGCGAAGGCAGGCCCATCGCACAGGCCTTCACCCAGCCCGTCCACCTCGGTTCGTTCGTCGAGCTGATCCCGACCTCCGTTGCGACCTACGGCGCGGAAAACCTTGGACCCGGCGACATGCTGGTCGTCAACAATCCGTTCGGCGGGGGCTCGCACCTCAACGACGTGACTGTTTTCGGGCCTGTCCACCACGGTGGCGAACTGGTCGGCTATGTCGCCTCGCTCGCCCACCACGTCGATGTTGGCGGCGGTGCCCCGGCCTCGATCGGCCCCTTCCAGGAGATCTTCCAGGAAGGCATCATCATCCCCCCGGTGAAGTTCGTCAAAAACGGGGAGATCGCCGAGGACGTCTTCAAGCTGGTGCTCGCACAGATCAGGTCGAAGCGGGTGACCTCAGGTGATTTCCGTGCCCAGGTCGCCGCCAACACGGTGGGCGCCCGCCGCCTTGTCGACCTTGTCGACAAGTACGGCCTCGGGGACTTCGACCGGTACGTTGCGGCCGTGATCGACTACACCGACCGCCGCACCCGTGCCGAGATCACCGCGATTCCCGACGGCGTCTACACGGCCGACGGTTTTCTTGATTTCGACGGCTTCACCGACAGAGTGGTGAGTCTGACCACGAAAATCACGATCGACGGCGAGTCGGCCTTCTTCGATTTTGCCGGTTGCGACCCGCAGCGCCGTGCCCCGGTGAACTCGACAAAGGCAATGACCTTCTCGGCCTGCGCCTACGCACTCCGGGCGCTCATGGCCCCCGACATGCCGGTCAACAATGGCTTCTATCGCCACGTCCGTGTGAACGCCCCGCCCGGGACCGTCGTCCACGCCCTGCACCCTGCTCCCGTGGTTGGCGGCTGGGAGACCCAGGTGAGGATCAACGACCTGCTGTTCCGGGCACTCGCTCCCGGCATGCCGACGAAAATCGCGGCGGCTACCAAGGCCATGATGGCGCAGGCCGGGTTCGGGATAATCGACCGCGAAAATGGTGAGTACCACTGCAATTACGAGGCGCTGGCCGGGGGCTACGGCGCAAGGGCGACCTCCGATGGCCCCGACGCCGTTCAGCAGCACGGGCAGAACACCGAGAACGCACCCGTCGAGGAGGTCGAATCGCACTTCCCGATGCGGGTGTCCCGCCTTTCCCTGATCGAAGACTCCGAGGGTCCGGGCAGGTTCCGGGGCGGCCTCGGCATGCGGCGTGACTATCACTTCCCGGACGATCCGGCGACCTTCACCATCCTCTCCGACCGCGACATCGCCGGCCCGCGTGGGATTTTCGGTGGGATGGACGGCCGGAAGGCGTTCTACATCCTCAACCCCGACGACGAGGCGATTGAACTGACTTCTAAGTGTGTGATGGACCTAAAACCCGGCGACACGGTGAGCTTCCAGACCCCCGGCGGCGGTGGCTACGGCCCCCCCGGGGAGCGTGATCCGGAGTCGGTGCTGCGGGACGTCATCGGCGGTAAGGTCAACCGGCAGCGGGCACGTGAACTGTATGGAGTCGTGATAGACGAACAGACGAACACGGTCGACGAAGCCGCCACGAACAACCAGAGAAAACTCATGACCAGCCCGGGGGAGTCAGACAATTGACCGCACAGTCGGACGCACTGTTCAGGATCGGTGTCGATATCGGCGGGACGTTCACCGACGGCACGCTCGTCGATTCGACCACCGGGCGGGTGACTACCTCAAAGGTGTTGTCGACCCCCTCCGACCCGGCTTCGGGCTTCATAGCCGCGGTGCAAAAACTGCTCGACATGGACAGCAGTGTCGCACCGGGCGCGATCGAACATGTCGTCCACGCAACGACCGTCGCCACGAACGCCATCATCGAGGGCAAGACCGCAAAGACGGCATTCATCACGACCGCGGGATTCCGGGACATGCTCGAGATCGCCCGGCAGATCAGGCCGTCGCTCTACGACCTGCAGTTCGAAAAGCCACGCCCGCTCGTGCCGCGCCAGCTCTGCT
>JASLNQ010000328.1 GCA_030745955.1 Dehalococcoidia bacterium
AACGAGCAACTGGAAAACCTGCAATCGGCGGTGCATTCGGGTGTCGGTATGGCCGGGTGGCACGGCTGCATGGCCGATTCGTTCAGGTTCAGCCCGCCGTACCAGTTCATGGTCGGGGGCCAGTGGGTTGCGCACCCCGGCGGGATCATCGACTTCGAGGTGAGCATCACCGATCGCGACGATCCGATCACGCAGGGCATGAGTGACTTCCGGATGCACACCGAGCAGTACTACCTGCATGTCGACCCGTCGAACGAGGTGCTGGCCACCACGACGTTTGCCGGAGACCAGGCAGGGCAGTACTGGATCAAAGATGTGGTCATGCCGGTTTACTGGAAGCGGATGTGGGGCGAGGGGCGCGTGTTTTACGGATCGGTCGGCCACCAGGCGGTCGACTTCGAGGTGCCCGAAGCCCGCGAGATCATGAGGCGGGGAATGCTCTGGGCGGCCCGATGAGCGGGACTCGACAGAAACTGAACGTCGGGCTGATCGGGTGCGGCGTAATCAGCGGGATATACCTCGAGAACCTGCGGAAGTTCGGGGCGGTCGATGTTGTTGCGTGCTCCGACCTGATCCCGGAAATGGCAACTGCGGTGGCCGACGCCAGTCCCGGGGTGAGGGCGATGACGACCGACGAACTGCTGGCCGATGACTCGGTCGATATTGTGCTGAATCTCACCCAGCCCAAGTATCACTTCGAGGTGATGAAGGCCGGCATCGAGGCGGGAAAGCACGTTTACGGTGAGAAGCCGTTGAGCGTTTCGTTCGAGGAGTCGGCCCAGCTCATGGCGATGGCGGAGCGGGCCGGGGTGCGCGTGGGTTGCGCGCCCGATACGTTCCTCGGCGCGGGTTTCCAGACGTGCCGGGAGTTGATCGACCGCGGCATGATCGGCGAGCCGGTAGCGGCCACGGCGTTTTTCACCAGCCATGGCACCGAGAACTGGCACCCGGCACCATTCTTCTACTACCAGCCGGGCGGTGGCCCGATGCTCGACATGGGACCTTACTACCTCAACACGCTGGTCAACCTGATGGGCCCGGCGAGGTCGGTTTCGGGATCGGCACGGATCACTTTCCCGCAGCGCACGATCACGAGCGAACCATTGAACGGCACCAGGATCGAGGTTGAGGTTCCGACTCACGTTTCGGGCACGGTGGACTTAGCGAGCGGTGCCATCGCAACCGTGCTGACCACTTTCGATCTGTGGGGGGCGAACCTGCCGTTTATCGAGATTTATGGGAGTGAGGGTTCTCTATCGGTGCCGAACCCGAATAATTTCGGGGGGCCGGTGAGGGTTTTGACCCGCAGCAGTAACGAGTGGAAGGAAGTGCCGGTTTCGCGACCGTTTGCGGGGAATTCACGCGGGCTTGGCGTTGCCGACATGGCTGCGGGTATCGCTTCCGGCGGACCGCACAGGGCGAGCGGCGCGCTGGCGTCGCACGTGCTGGAAATGATGCATGCGTTCGGCCAGAGCGCCGATTCAGGCCGCCGGATCGAGCTGACCACAACCTGCGACCGGCCATCGCCGCTACCAGTGGACATGCTGGTGTACGGGTAGGGGGATTAGCACCGATCCACCGATCACTAACACAAGCCCACAGGCGCAATTTCGATTTCCCGACCGGATCGTAGCGAAGTGGAGGGATCTCGGCGGATTCACCCGGCAGCGTAGCGAGCGCCTGCTAAGCCCCCTCCGGTGGCGGATCGAGTTGCACCAGCAGATCGTTGCAGAGCTCGCGCGCAGTCTCAACCTCGCCGCCCGAGCAGAGCAAGATCATGTTGCCGTAGATCGAGTAATCCCAGTACTTAGGGCTCTTGCAGTTCTGGATGCCGTGCGAGGCCGGACCGGATGCCAGGTCACCAGTACATTGCCGGGCATCCTTCATCCCGACTGGCCAACTGGATTCTTCGTCCTCGAGAATCGCGTCCTCGCCACTGCGCTCATCGGCCTGTGCTGTCCCTAGGTCAATTGCGTCCGTGTGAGACGGGAAGAACCTGACTTCATAGTCTTTCCGGTCGTAGGGATCGAGGCTCCAGAAGCCGTAGTAAGCACTGTCGGCCCCGACAAGACCCTCAACGTCGTAGGTCTTCGACTTTTTGAAACCAACGTCCTGGAGGTCGGTGATTTCGAAGACTTTGCCCGGATCATGTATTCGCGGGATTGCTGCGGCCCCGTCGTCGTCGCTGCCGCAGGAGCTGACCATCGCACCGAATACGAGTACCGCCGCCATGAGGACGAGTACCCGTAGTGAACCGCGTTGGCGCATGTTTCGCCTCCTTGTCCCGGGGATTATCCGCCAGATGGTAAGGATAAGCCAGTTGGGAGTGGCTTGACCGTGTTCTCCCTCCCTGGCAGGGAGGCCAAACTAGTCAATACCGCACGAAAATGAATTGTTTGAACCGCCCCGGGTTTCATGGTGACTCGGTTTGTTGAGTCCCTGCCAGCGCAAGGACTTGTGAACTGTAGTAGTTGGCCTCGTACTCCACCGTCGGTACGTATCCAATGGCTCCGAAGAGTCGGCGGTTCTCATCCTCAAGCTGCTTCAGGCGCTGGAGTTCGGCAACTCCCATGCCGGCGTACTTCTTCCACCGGTAGAAAAGCTTGCCCTGACCGGGGTCGAATGGTGCTGCTGAGTGATCCCCATCTTCCGGCAAACTTCACTCACCGGCATACCGCCCTTCACCTGCCGTGGGGTGAAGGCGACCTGCTGCTCCCTGCAGCTCGATCTCTTCTCAGGATGATCCCCTCTTCTCAGGCCGTAACTATCCAGGAAAACGACACTTCTCGCGGCACAGTTTTCGAGAAGAATGTCATTAGCGAAATTACGGTTGTCGACTGCTGAAACCGCAACTTAAACAATGAAATCCCCGATTCGGATATCGCAGTGAACGTGTTGGACTTCAGCAAAGTGGGACTGATTCGATAATAGAGAGATCAGGCTGGTGTGAGCTGCTCCCTGAGAGCTTG
>JASLNQ010000329.1 GCA_030745955.1 Dehalococcoidia bacterium
CGGGGGTGTGCGGGTCGGACCTTCACAACTACCGCGGACACCGGACGCGTGCCGACGTGCCGTGGCAGCAGGGTCACGAGCTGGCGGGCGTGGTCGCGGGTGTCGGCGAAGGCGTTAGCGGTTTTGAGCCCGGGCAGAGGGTTGGGATCGAGGCCGAACACCTGCTGGGTTGCGGCGAGTGCCGTGTGTGCCGGGAAGGCCAGTACCACCTGTGCCCCGATCGCGGCCTCCGGCACGGGGTCCGCCAGGGGAGCCATGGCTTTTCGCAGTACGACATATGCGTTGCCGAAAACGTCACGCCGTTGCCCGATAGTGTGTCCTTCGATGCAGCTGCGCTGGTCGACTGCTACGCCTGTGGTGTGCACGCTGTGAACCGGGCTCCAGGTGTGGCCGGCGAGGCCGTGGCGATCATCGGTGCTGGTGCGATCTCATTGACCCTGGGGCAGGTACTGAAGGCGCGCGACGCTGGCAGAGTGGTCCTAATCGGGACACGTGCGCAACCGGTCGAGGTTGCGCTCGCAGCCGGTTCGGCGGACATCGGCGTGGCGATTTCCGAACACGACCCGGTCGGACCGGTGCTGGACGCGACCGGTGGGGAGGGTGCGGCAGTTACGTTCGAAACTGTCGGAGGCCGTGAACAGCTTGTGCAGCAGGCCGTTGAGATGACGCGCCGCGGCGGTGTTGTTTCGGTGTTGGGGCTGTTCACGCAGCCGCAGACCATAGACCCCGCGGTTGCGATGGAAAAAGAGATTATGCTTCAATGGTCGAACAGTTTTTCATCGTGGAATGGGGAGTCTGAGTTCGCCACCTCGCTGGGACTACTCACGGCAGGCAAACTGAATCCCGGCCCGATCGTTACGCACCACTTCGGCCTCGATGAAATCGGCAAAGCATTTGCCACAGCCGACGACAAGCGCGCCTCCGGTGCGATTCGAGTGATCGTGAATCCCTGGGGTTGAGACCGGGCATAACCGGGGTCTGGGCGTGAGAAGATACCGAACATTCGGGACTTTGCCACGGGCGAAATAAAATACTGGAAGAGGAACAAACTTGATTATCCGCAGAGCTGAGCAGGAGTCGGTGGACCGATATCCGGGCGTGCCGCGGTTTGCGTTCGCCGGGGCCGACACGGGCCAGACAAGCATGCACGTTGGCGACCTCTCGTACCTGCCGGGTTACGGAGTCCCACACCACTACCACACAGGTGGCGCAGAAGAGACCCAGATCATGCTCTCCGGTGTGCTCGAGTGCTGGATCGACGGCAAGCGAACGACCGTGCGGGCCGGTGACACCGTCACGGCCCCACCCGGGACCGGGCACGCCTTTAATAATCGCAACGACACCGTGGCCCGCATGATCACGGCGTTCCCGGTGACCGGACCGGAAACGATCCACATCGATGATCCCGAATTGGAAGATGTGACCGAGCACTCGGCGATAATTCGTGCCGGCAGCCGAAGATCGCCGTTCATGCCCGGTTTGGCAGGCGTCGAGCGGTTTGAGCTTTCGGGCGATTTTTCTGGAGCGAAGTCGACCTACAGCTACCTGGTTGAGATTCAACCCGGTGCTGCCATTCCTGTCCATTACCACGACCACGAAACGGCGCTGTTTGTAGTTGAAGGTCCTGTTGTCGGGATTCTCGGGGATGAGAGTGGAATAATTTTCGAGACGAACGACGGGGCAGTCGCCAGTCCGAGAGACTGGCACGGGTTCGCAAACGAAGGTGAAAACGTGGCCCGCCTGATCGCAATTCACCCCGTAATTAACCCGCCTTCCACAACCCTTGTAGACTAACGCCACGACACTGGACGAAATCAGCGGGACCGAGTTCCAGACCTGGAGCGGTCTGGCTCCAGGCAGCGGTCCGTGGCCCGACCCGGATCCCTGAAAGGACCAGCCATGGCAATTCACAGGCGATACGACCAGGAAGAGACCACCCCATTCGAGGGTGGAAAGATGTTGATCCTGGCGGGCGACCCAACGGGAGCAACTATGGCCACTGTTGGCGATCTGACAGTCCAGGCCGGAGTGAGGACCGAGTACCACTACCACCCGAACTCGGAAGAATCTCTTTTTATCGTAGAAGGCGAGATGGAATTCCGGATAGGAGAGTCGCGGTTCCACGCCACATCGGGCGATTGCGTGATGGCCCAGCAGGGAATTGGCCACGGCATGGAAAACGTCGGCGATTACCCGGCGAGGATTATCACGGTTTACCCGACCGCCTACCCACAACGTCAACCCGTGGGCGAGCCTCAGTACATCGACAGCGATCCGGGACCGACAGTGTTCGTCCGCGGCGAGGTCGAGCCCTTCGAGTTTTTTGCCGGCATTACGCGCTACGACATGGTTGGCGATTTTCTCGGCGCTTCGTCGACCTCGCTGAGCGAGCTGACGTTCGGGCCCGGCTCGATCGCCCCGAACCACTTTCACCCATCGCACGAAGAGTCGATGTTCTGCCTGGAGGGCACCCTCACCGCCGTTTACGGTGACGACAACAATGTCCCGCTCTCAGCCGGCGATTGCTTCACGTGCGAGGTGGGGGTGAGGCACGGCCTTTACAACACCTCCGACGCCCCGGCCACATTGCTGGCAATTCACCCGGTGCTGAATCCGGTACCGAGGATCGATGTCGACTGAGCTTGCTGGCCTGTAGGACCGGCGTCACCCCGGAAACGGCACGCACCAAGCCCGGTCAGGCAAGCACAGAGCGGGCACGCGCCAGCAACCCCGGTCAGGGTTACGTTCAGTCTCCCAGGCGCATGCAGCTCATCGTGCGAACGACCCCATCCATGGCGTGAATCCGATCGCGGACGATATCGCCTATCTCGTCGAGACTTTGGGTTTCGAGTACGCAGATGATGTCGAATGGCCCCGTTACGCGATCCACCTGGGCTGCCTGTTCGAGTGATTTCAAACCTTCGAGAACGTTATTGCTGGTTCCGGCCCGGGTTTCGATGAGGAGAT
>JASLNQ010000032.1 GCA_030745955.1 Dehalococcoidia bacterium
GGTCCATGTATCAAGACCGCCCGTGTCCAGGCGGCCCATGCAAACGCCCCTTATGCCCAACTGTTTAATACGCCTCAGCGAGCGGTCTTCGAGAGCGTCTAGGAACAATGTCAGTGTTGGTGTTTCATGGGTCTCGGGCCAGCGGGACTGGCCAATTATCGAATCATCAATTCCGCTTTTGTCGTAAACCATTCTTGTTTTCTCTCTCCAGCCACAATCCCGGTTGTATTTTTAATTGGAGTCCTAAACCATTCCATGCGCCACGTATTCGTGATTGGCGGAAGCGTAGTCGGCTTCCCAGCGCTGTTCAATACCGGTCCGCCATTCTTCGGCAAGCTTTTTTAACTCGGCAGTAATTTCGGGTTCTGCATCTGCCAGGTTTTTCGATTCTGAAGGATCTGTTTCAACGTTCGAAAGATGGACATCCGCGATCGGCTCATCATCTTCCACCAACTGACCGTTCAATAAAAGCTTCCACTTGCCACGTCGGACAGCTGTCTGCCTTTCCATCTCCCAGAAGATCGGCCGCTCTGCGATTTCATTTTGATCTGCTACATGCGAAAGCAAGCTTGTACCGTCCAGTTCGTAGCTGCTGGCATCCGCGCCCACAGCTTCGAGGACGGTTGGCACGATATCCATGGAAGCGCACGGGGTGCCGGAAATCCGGCCCGGTGCTATTCCGGCCGGCCAGTGCATGATCGCCGGGACCTTGATCCCGCCTTCAAACAGGCTGAACTTGTGTCCCTTCAGGCCGCCCGAGGTCCCGCCGTAGTATGGGTCTTGCCGACCGTCGAGCCAGTTGCGTGATTCCCGTGAGGGTCCGTTGTCGGAGGTAAAGACCGAAAGTGTGTTGTCGGCAATTCCAAGCCGGTCCAGTTCGTCGATGATGCTGGAGATAGCATCGTCGACCGCGCTGATCATCGCTGCCATCACGCGGCGGTCCCAGGGCAGGTCGGCGAAACGGTCCATATATTTCTGGGGAGCGTGCATCGGATAGTGCGGAGCGTTGAACGGCACATACAGGAAGAACGGCCTGTCCGACACGCTCATCTCCCGCAGGTATTCGATTGCCTTCACGGCGATCAACTCGGTGAAATACTCGCCGTTCCGCCAGATTTCCTCGTTGTCTTCCCACAAATCGTGCGTTGGGTTCAGGCTCGGTCCCGGCCGGTTGGCGCCCCAGTAGAAGATGTGGGAGTAGAAGTCGATACACCCGGCCATGAAGCCGAATGTCTTGTCGAACCCATGTGCGCCGGGTCGCGATTCTTCGGCCAGCCCAAGGTGCCATTTGCCGGTGATCGCGGTCTGGTAACCCTCTTTCCCGAGCATCGTTGCGAGGGTTGGGGTGGTGGCGGGCAGGCCCGTTGCAGTGCGGTGCCCCCTGAGGATCGACCGCACACCCGCGTTCCCCGGATACCTCCCCGAGAGCAACGCGGCCCGTGACGGAGAGCAGACAGGGCTGTTGGAGTACCAGTCGGTGAACCTGACACCCTCGTTCGCCATTCTGTCGAGCGTGGGTGTTCGGAAATCGGTCGCCCCCATGCAGGATAGGTCGCCATAGCCCTGGTCGTCGGTCAGAAAGACAATCACGTTCGGTTGCGTGTCAGCCATTCGTTTTCGTTCCCCTTCCGCCGCGCATGCATCCGATTTGACTGCACGGCGCAGCGAAAGCCTAGCGGAAAAACCTGGGAGAGAGGAGTCGGATCGCCATAATGTGGCACTGATGCCAGGTGACAGTTGGTGCAGTTGCGCAGGGTGGCCGCATTCCCCTCTCCCTACGAGGGAGGGCTAGGGTGTGGGTGGTTCCCAAAGACGCGTGACCTACCGCCTACAAGTTACGCTAAACCTTTTCACCGGAGAAGGCCGCGCCCCACCCTGGATCCCTCGGCTCCGATGACTACGCTCGGGACGTGGTGACTACTCTAGTGATCACCGCGACCCACTTTCTAACTCCCTTCCTGCCAGGGAGGGAGGACGCAGGCACCCTGATCACACCCTCCGCAACACTGCGCACTCAGTCGACCGGTGTTACTACCACCTGTTGTAAGGTCAGTTTTTCGAGCAATTCCGGGTCGGGTTCGGGCAGGCCGTTTTCGAAGGGCAGCATCGCTTGCTTCGGGGTTAGCACGATCTCGGGCTGACCGAGGTCGCGGGTGTAAAACCGGGAGGAAGGGAACAGGTCGCCCGGGTAGAGGAAATTGGGCAGGGTCGCCAGCTCGACGCAGACCGCCGAACCGACTGCACTTTCGAGCATCCCACCGACCCACACCGGGACTCCTGCATCGCGGCATATATCGTGAATCCGCACGGCGTTGGAGAGTCCACCCACCCGGCCCGGCTTGATATTCACGTATTCGCAGGCACCGATCTTTAACGCTTGCTCGACCACGCGGGGTCCGGTCACCGACTCGTCCAGGCAGACGGGGGTTTCGATTGCACGGGCCAGTTCGGCGTGATCGAGAATATCGTCGTGGCCCAGCGGCTGTTCGATGAACTCCAGGTGAAATTTGTCGACCTGCCTGAACATGTCGAGATCGTCGAGCGTGAACCCCGAGTTGCAGTCGATGTGGAACTTCTCGTTGGGGAACGTCGAACGTACGGCCTGCAGCATGTCAACGTCCCAGCCACGCCCGAACTTCAGCTTCACCCTCGGGAACCCGGCGTCTATCGCCTGTTGGATGTTCCCGAGAAGCATGTCGAAGGAATCCTGGATCCCGAAGTCGGCACCGGCCTGGACCGCCCGACTGGTCCCGCCCAGCAACTGGTGCAGCGGCAAGCCCTGGATCTTTACTTCGAGCGTCCACCATGCTGTTTCGAGGGCTGCCTTGGCAAACTGGTTGCCCTTGAACACCGAGAGCGCCCGTGAAACGTCTTCGGCGGTTTCAAACTCGTGCCCGACTATTCGGGGTCCAAAGTACTCCGACAGGTTCAGAAAGACACCCGCTGCGCCTTCGGGACTGTATGAAGGCTTTTCAAGCGGTGTCGACTCTGCCCATGCGTGGTGTTCGCCGCTGGTCGCCTTCACCAGAACAGAGTGGATCTCATAATCGACGCCATACGCCGTGCGCCACGGATAGATGAGCGGCATCGCCACGTGGAATATTTCGAGAGAATCGATTTTCATTCGGATGATTTTAGGCTGAAGACGCCTGGAATGCGGGTCGCAGCCGGGTCGAGTCGCCGGGATGAAAGGCTATCGTGTCATCGTGCCTGCAAACCGGATGTGAAGTCCGGGTTTGACGGAGCTACTCCATATTGATATAGTCCTATTTGTACTAAGACATTATGGTCTAAGCCAGCAGGGATTACAGATGGTCGCCCGTCGTCCACCACCCAGGTCACAGCCGAAGCCGTTGCCGAAGTCCGGTTACCTGATACTCGGCCTTCTCAGTCTCGGCGAAATGTCGGGTTATGAGTTGAAGCAGCAGGCTGACATGAGCGTCGCGCTGTTTTACGCCAGTCCAGCCCGCAGCCAGATATACACCGAGCTAAGGCGTCTGTCCGAGTTGGGGTACGCAACCGAACGCGAAGTCGAGCAGACCGACCGGCCCGACAAGCGGCTCTATTCGATAACCGAATCCGGTGAGGCGGCGCTCAGGGACTGGCTCGAAAACACACCCACCTCAGCCGATGTGATCAAGAGCCACCTGCTGTTGAAAGTGTTCTTTGGCAGCCGCATGGACCGTTCAATGCTGATCGATGAGGTGCGCCGGTATCGGGACGACTCGCTGAGCTTCAGGGCGAGGCTTGAGGAGATCCTGATCCAGGGTGCCGGGGAGCCAGACTCGCTGTTTTTGTACCTGACAATCGGCCAGGGCATTTCTCACACCCGGGCGGACGAGGTCTGGGCCAGTGAGGCGCTCCGGCTGCTCGCGGGTGCAGACGAAGAGTTCATATGGTCGAATGACCAGGGCCTTTCGGCATTTGCTGATATCTATCCCGAAAATCAGGAATCGAGTGCACGATGACATCCCCCTCTCACACTGATAACCGCGCCACTCGCCTGTCGGCCGGGCTCGAGCGTAACTCCCGCAGGGTCATCGCCGGGGCACTGTTGCTGACCGTGCTGCTCACGATCCCGTATTTCCTGCTCATACCCGACACCGAGGCTTCGCAGAACCCGAAAGGGAACGTCTTCGACGTCCAGGACGATATCGACGAGCGCTTCGAGTCCGAGATCCACGGCTCCGGCTGGCTGTTCGAGTCGCGGACAGGCGACATCCTCACCCGCGACGGGCTGCTTGAGGTTCTCGAGAACAGCCAGGCCCTGCGGGATGCCGATGGCCGCGGTGAGTTGACGCCTGAGCGCTTGCCCGTCCAGCCGTATCTCATCAACAGGGTCGACCCGGACACTGGCCGTACGATCCGCGGCATCGACACCCTCGCCGATGCTGTCGACGATGTGTTTCGTGCCGACCCGCGCCTCCCGGCAGGACTTGCCGAAGCCACCGACGAGCAGGTCAAGCTCGTTATCCACATGCTGTTCAGCGACCCCCGCTCGGCCGACCTGAGGGAAGTGATCTCGGTAAAGGCCACGAAAGAACCGCGTGTCGTGCTGGGCCAGGAGATCGAGTGGTGGACTGCGCCGGCGATCCTGGCTTACACCGTTGCCGACAACCAGAAGCTTGGCGGCGGGACCCAGCAGATCGGACTCGGTGTCAACGACATCATCCTCGACAAGGAGGAGTTCAACCGCAACGTCCAGGAGGTTTTGCGGGGTGACCAGGCCCACGTCCGCGCCTGGGGCATTGCCATCGATGTCTCGCTCGAAAGCCAGGATCAGGGTGCGATTGCCGGCACCTTCATCATGTTCACCGTGATCGGCGCCGTCGTGGTCGTCGGGATTGCGCTGCGCTCCTACTGGGCCATGGCCCTTACCGGTGCCGGGCTGGGCATCTTGATGGTCTGGCTTAAGGGTCTGACCAATCTCGTCGGGATCGAGGGTGGGCTCATCATCGAGCTCATCGTGCCGGTGGCCATGATCGCCCTGGGTGTTGACTTCGCGGTCCACGCGCTGAAGAGATACGAGGAGGAGAGGTCGCTCGGGCTCGGGCCGCGCCGAGCGTTTGTCACCGGTCTTGGCGGCGTACTGGGTGCGCTCGCGCTCGCCTTCGCCTCGGACGGGCTTGCGTTCCTCGCCAACACATCGTCGGGAATCGAGTCGGTCATCCATTTCGGCATTGCTGCGGCGATCGCGGTTGCGTCGTCGTTCATCGTGCTGGGGATAGTCGTTCCGCTGGCCAAGATGGAGATCGACCTCGTAAGGGTCGGACGCCCGAACCGGACGGGCCGACTGGCCGCAGTGCGCACAATCTACAACTCATTCAGCGTCGCCGTGCTCTCGGGTGTAGCCGTTGTGTTTATCGTCGCCCGCGGGGTGATACCGAACGGTGTCGAGCTGGTGATCCTTGTCGTGACCATCGGCCTGCACCTGGTCCTGCCGTTGTACCTCACTAGCCGTCGACCGGTAAACGCCTCCGATGCGGCGTCCGATCCGGGACTTAGCAGAGCTCACACGCCATCGGAGGGGCCACTGGTGCGAC
Source organism: Dehalococcoidia bacterium (assembly GCA_030745955.1). The sequence continues at coordinate 5,544 of JASLNQ010000032.1, forward strand.
TCGTCACGTCGCTGGCCCGCTGGCGTTACATCGTGTTGCCCGCTGCGCTGGGGATCACTGTGGTTTCTGTCGTGTTTGCCACGCGGCTCGAAGCAACGTTCGATGTGAAGGACTTCTTTGCTTCCGAAGCCGACTTTGTTGTCTCGCTCGACAAGATCGATGAGCATGTCGCAGACCGTGGCGGAGAGCCGGCGATTATTTACCTGAGGGGAGATTTCACCGACCCGGAGGCCGTGGCCGCAACCGACCGGTTTATCGCGAACCTCGTCAACAATCCCTACGTGGCACGTAAGACGACAGGTGAGCCGGACGTGTGGGAGTCGATCATTTCAATCACCCGCCGCATTACGTTGTCGGAGCACACGCGCCCTCTGGCCGAAGCGCTGGCAGGCGTGGTGATAACGGACGCCGACGGGGACGGATTGCCGGACGACCAGGCCGGTCAGCGCGCGGTGCTGGAATACGCGGCCGGCAAAGGCGTGCCGTTGGATGAGGATGAGCTTGCGCTGACTGCCGCCCAGGTGAGTGAGATCATCGACTACCCGGGTGAGGCGGGGGTGCAGACCACCATCTTCGTCCTCGGCATTCCGGGTACCCGAAGGCAAGAGGTGGTTACTGCGGCCCGCGACGCGCTCGTCGCCGACCTCGCTATCTTCGACGAGACCGATGCCATATCGGTCGCCTCACTCACCGGATCGCCGTTCACCAGGCAGGTCCAGCTGGAGGCCACCACCGACGCTTTGCAGACGTCCATACCTATCGCGGCGATCGGCGCTTTCCTGCTGGTTTTACTCGTAATGCGATCGGTCCCCTACGCAGTCGTCACTGTCATTCCGATAGGGCTCGTCGTGGCGTGGCTGTACGCAATCATGTACGTCGGGGGTTTTGCCTTCAACTTTGTCACTGCCACCATTGGGGCGGTCTCCATCGGTGTCGGGATTGACTTCTCGATCCATATGACCGAGCGGTTCAGGGAGGAGCTGGGGCGTGCTCCGTCACGCGCCAGTGCCCTTGCGCAGGCCACCCGGGGCACGGGGGTGGCGCTTGCGGCCTCAGCCGCTTCGAGTATCGTGGGGTTTCTGATTCTCGGCCTGGCCCCCATGCCGCTGTTTTCTTCGTACGGTTTCCTCACGGCCATCATGATCGCCCTGGCCCTCGCGGCTTCGCTGATCGTTCTGCCTTCCCTGCTCATGCTGGTAACGCCGGAACTTGCCTCCGGGCCAGCAGGTGGGTCGGTCCGTGAAGAGGCAGTCGAAGGGGCTGACGGCGGCTGAATCGATCCTGTGCCGGGTGGTTCCTAACAACGAGGTCGGAGCGAAGGGGACCGGGGACGGAATGCGCGAGTGCCCACGATTGCTTTCACTGCCTGGGACCAGTTGCGATACCCGTGCTGGACAGAATCTGGCACCTAACGGGTTCGGGCTGGTTTCAACCCGTTAGATTCATTTTTTGCAAAAAGGGCGCGGAATCCTGCTAATTCAGTTCAGATTCGACGATTATTGCTTCTGCCGCACCATCGAAGAGCGAGGTACAGGTCTCTCGAACATCGAACCACCAGCGGTCGTAATAGATCACGACATCGCGCAGCAATCGCCAGCGGATAAAAATCGGGAGTACCTCGATTTCATAGACAGAAAGCGGGAGTCGTTCGTGATATTCCCGCAGGAATAAGGCACCGGCCCCAACATCGGCCTGCGGATTTCCACCCAAGGGCGAAAACCGGGTAACGACACCCCCAATATCGAGCAGCCGGCTCGCCCGAATCGAGGTATCGAGGTCGAATACCGCTGTAACTTCATCGCCGGTGAACTGGAGGTTCTTCATGCGATAGTCGCCGTGGCACATGTATTCGGACAGCCTTGTGAAATCGACAGACGCGAGCTCGACCGAGCTCCGTTTCGCCAGCCGTCGCAGTTCTGGTCCCCCGTGGGCCAGATCGTCGTCAACGTCATACTTCCCCGCTAGTGATTCGGCGCGTTTCAACCAGGTTTCCGGATCGATGGTGGGCAGCGTGAAAACCGGCCAATTGCCCCGTTGCGCAACGGGGACGAAATCCTCGCAGATCCGGTGAAAATGTGCCAGCGTACGGGCGGCGGCAGTGGCCCTCGCTGCGTTGGCGGTCTGCCGGTTCATTCCCGGACCGTCACCCATCCACCTGAATAGCGTCCAACCGGTGTCGTCAATCCACAGGTTCGATTCACCCGAACCGGCGGGAACAATCTCCGGTGCAAGGTCGAACCCTCTTTGCCGCAGGTGCAGGAGTATCTCCGCCTCGTAGGCAAGGTTTCCGGGTGTGACCGGCCGGTTGCTTTTCCTGAGATCGAACGACTCCCCTGCCCGCTCGATTCTGAAATGGATGTTGTAGGAGCCGGTGTCGAGAGGCGTAATTATTGCCCCGGCCAGACCGTAGGCACCGACCACCGCCTCCGGGACCACCCGCGCTGCCTTACGCAGACGAATGTCGCGGTGGTCGGGCATGTCGGGAACGGGAAAGTGATTGGTTGACATCGCTGAGAGCCTGCACGGTTCGGCAGCAAATGGGCTGGAGGGACCTGTCGACACGGGTCAGACAATGTTAACCGCGGCCGTCGGGATCGGACCTCTTCGGCCTGGTGATGATCGACAGGAACAGCCCCACCAGGGAAAACGCCGTTACAAAAATGTAGGCCATCCGCCACCCGTTGACAAACGACTTCCCGGCGGCCGGATCACCCCCGATTTCACTGAGGGGGATGTCGAAGCCTTCCGATGCCATCACTCCCACCACGATGGCCGAACCGATTGCCTGCCCCGTAACGTTTCCGACATTCCGCGTCAGGTTCGTCAAAGCGCCAATGACCCCGAATGACTCGCGTGGGACGGCACCCATGATGATGCTGTTGTTGGGCACGTTCCACAGTCCCATGGCCAGGCCGTTTACCAGCATGACGACCATTACCAGCCACATCGCAGTTTCGGAGGTGAAGGTCATGAATGCGAGCGACGTGACAACCAGCATCACAAAACCCATGACAGCGAACGGTCGCTCACCGAACCGGTCTCCCAGCCGGCCCGAGCTCTGGGCCGCGATACCCATTCCCAGCGATGTCAGGAACAACACGCCACCCGCGGCCGCCTCCTCGAGGCTTCGCAGGCTAATCAGGTAGATCGGCATCAAGAACCTGACGGCCGTGGTCCCGAGAAATCCGAGGAACCGCGTAGCAAGCGCCATGCTGAAGACCAGGTTCTGGAACATCCTGAGTTCCAGCATTGGCGATTCGGTCTTCAGCTCCCACCACACGAACACCGTAAACAGCATCACGGCAACCGCCGCGCCGCCGAGAATTAACGGTGAAACCACGGGAACCCCAAACGGGTTATTGATGAGAATTACCGCGATGATGACGGTGACTCCCGACAGTACCGCACCGAGCCAGTCGAACGAGGGTCGCTGGTTCGGCCGGTTCTGGCTGACCCGATTCTCGTCAAGAACGAAGTAGCCGGCCACGAAGGCAATTCCAATCGGGATGGTCAGCGCCCAGAACATGGCTTCCCATGGCAGCCACTGGAGCATCAAGCCACCGATAATCGGACCCGACGCACCTCCAATGGCCACGGCCGTCGTCTGGCTTCCAATGGCTTTTCCGCGCTCGCGGGACGGAAAGACGGAAATCACCATGGCTGTCCCGACCGACTGGCCCATCGAGTTACCGATTGCCGTTACAACGCGTGCCGTGATCAACAGTCCGAAAGTGGGTGCAAGCGCCGTGAAGACCGCCCCTCCACCGAAGAGGACCAGCCCGATCAAGTGGACCTTACGGCGGCCGATGATGTCGGCCAACCGGCCCATTGGCATCATCAGGGCGCTGATGGTGAGGCCCTGGGCAATCACTACCCATGAAACGGCGCGCAGGGTTATACCGAAGTCGTCGGCGATTTCCGATAAACCGACGAACACCATCGACATGCTCGCCACCATGGTGACGAACGCGACCGCGATCGCGGCGAATGCCTTCCATTTGTAGGAATCGTCCGGATCAGCGGGGGTAGTCTGCGGTGGAGACCAGGTTGGTAGAGGTTGAGCTCTGGGCGTTTCGCTCAAGCGGGCGCGCTCGCGTCACCGGGACGGTTCAGGTTCAGCATTGGCGACATAGTACTCCTGTATTACACGTAACAAAGTTCGGGAACCGGTCGGCAATCCGATTACCGGTCCGTGTTCGGTCGGTCGCCAGGGCTACGTCGCCCGGTCTTCGATCCAGTTGAGTCCAAACTCGAACCCGAATCCGGGGGCGTTCGACGGTTCCAGGTATCCGTCCTTGATTACCGGCGTGCCCGGCAGGACGACCATCTCCTCAAGCGGTACGCCCGGGGGTGCCACACCTTCCGAGCGTTCTGCCCACATCGCCGCCGGCATGGCGCAGGCCAGGTGCTGACCATACGGGTAGTTCGTACTGGCGTGTGGAATTACGGTCAGCCCGTGTGCTTCCGCAAGGTGGCAGATCTTTATGCCGGCCGTCATCCCACCGACCCATTGCAGATCGGGCTGGAAGATGTCGATTAGTCCGTGGCTTGCGGCCAGGGCGAACGGGTGAATGGAGTACCAGTGCTCTCCCGTGGCGAGGGTCTGGTAAGGAATTCGCTGGCGGAGCTGGAAATAACTGTCCATGTCTTCGGGCAGCATGTAGTCCTCGAGCCACTTGATCCGGTACGGGCGCAGGGCTTCGGAAAGGCGTACGGCGTAATCGGTGTTCAGAGACATCCATGCATCGACAGCGATTTCGACGTCGTCGCCAACCTGCTCACGGGTGCTGGCGACCAGTTCCTCGCTCCGGTTGATTCCGGCGAGACCAGCGTCCGGGCCTTCCCGGAGGAACAGTTTCACGGCCTTGAAGCCGAGTTCCAGGAACCAGTCGATAGAGTTTTTGGTGCCGTATGAGATATCGGTGTTGCTGGCGTAGCAGAAGATTTGGTCTTTCTGCGGTCCGCCGATCAGTTCGTACACCGGAGTGCCAAGGAGCTTGCCCTTCAGGTCCCAGAGGGCGTTGTCGACCGCGCTGATCGCGAAGCTGGACACACCGGCGGTTCCGTAGGGCGAAGTCGCCTTTTGCATCAGGTCCCACAGCAGCTCCGTCGCCATGCAGTTCCTACCCTCGATCAACGGCCCGAGGTGCTCGTTGATGAGCGGCACCGTCACCCCGCTGTGCAAAGTGAGACCGAATCCCCAGGTGCCATCGTCCGCCGTAACGACGCAGGCCGCGCGTTTCCACGGGTTGCTCCAGTCGGACCGCGTTAACTCGGGATAGCGTTGCATCGGGCTGACGAATCCGTTGGTTTCGACTTTCGGGACCCGCGGCTTCGTTTTGATCTGCGGGGTAACGTCGACCTCGATGGCTTTCACTGACTTGATGTTCATTTGTTGGATTCTCGGGTTCTTGCCTGGCGTCGGTAGCGGCCTATTGCGGGACTCTACAGGAGTTGCCGGTGCCTACTCGCCACGGAATTGCTCGTCGGAATTGGCCCGCAGGTAGTCCATGTTCATCTCGATCCCCAGTCCGGGGGCATCGGGCAGGTGTAGCTTGCCCTTCCGCACGTCGAGCGGGGTCTGGATGAACACATCGTAGGCGTTCAGGCGGTGCCTCGCGGTTTCGAGCTTGTAGAAGTTCGGCACGCTCATCATCACCTGGGCACCGGCGAGTACGTTGATCGGGCCGCTTGCGTCATGGGGTGAGATCGGGACGTAGTAGGCTTCGGCCATTGTCGAGATTTTCTTGAGCTCTGAAATCCCACCCGTCCACGTGACGTCGGGCATGAGGAAATCGGCGAGGTCCTGTTCGAGGACGGCGACAAATTCCCAGCGGGTATGAAGCCGCTCGCCGACACAGATCGGAAGGTCGATCTGGTCCCTGACGTTTTTGAGCGCGTGCGTGCTTTCGACCGGCACCGGCTCCTCCCACCAGTGGATGTTCGAGCTGCTCACACTCCGTGAGAGCCGGACTGCGGTTGGCACGTCGAAACGGCCGTGGGCGTCGATCAGCAACTCCATTTCGGGGCCTGCGCCCTCCCGCATGGCGGCGGTAATCTCCACACCCTCTGCCTCCCCCTGGGCACTCATTTTTCCACTCATATACCCGTCCCGCTCCTCGTTCATGGTCGGGTACGGGTCGAACTTCATTGCCTCATGGCCTGAGTCGGCGATCTCTTTTGCCTGTCGCTTTGCTTCGTCGGGGCCGATGTTCGGATCGGGGTGGGTGTACAGATCGATGCTCTCCCGCACCGGGCCGCCAAAAAGGTTGTAGATCGGCTCGTTGAGTGCCTTCCCGCGGATGTCCCAGAGGGCGATATCGATTCCGCTGATGGCGTTTGTCGAGGCACCGCGCGATCCCATATATGTGAACCGGCGGAAGATCTTGTTCCAGATCTTTTCAATGTGGAACGGGTTGTCGCCCTTGACGAGTGGATCGAGTTGCTGGAGGACTGCGCAGACCGCCCGGTTCGCAACCGGGTGCGTGGTTGTCACTTCGCCCCAGCCGGTGATGCCTTCATCGGTCTGTACTTCGACGAAGATGTACTCGCCGGGCCGATCGAAATTGTAGGCGGCGGGTGCGTGCAGGAGCCAGGGAGTGACCTTGGTGATCTTCATGGGAGTTCCCCTTCGGAATTTAGGCGTAAGCAGTGGCGTGGGTTGCGCGTCCAGTTTCAGCGCGATCGGTATGCCAGACAAGCACCAATCGGACACCAATCGAGCGCGAATCAGGCGCAAAAGAAAACCGCCTGCAGCTTCGCTTACCGAGGCTGCAGGCGGTTACCAGGATTTCGTAACCTGCTGGTTGCAGGGCTTTATTCGCTGGCCCCGGCTGGTACAGGCCCACTCGCCGGATCGACAGCAGGCTCAACCGTCTGCCCGGCCGGTCTGCGCCCCTCGATCGAGATGTTTGGCAGCCACTCGAGCCAGGACGGCAGGTACCAGGCCCGTGGGCCGAGTATCCGCAGTACGCTTGGCACAAGCAGTGACCGGACTATCGTCGCATCGAGCAAAACCGCAGCGCCAAGGCCGAACCCCATCGATTGGAAGAATGCGATGTCGCCCAGTGCGAAACCGCCGAAGACCGCGACCATGATCAGCGCAGCGCCGGTGATGATGCTGGCGGTTTTGCGGAGCCCGAACGCCACGGCTTCAGCCGCCATGCCGAACTCGTCATAGCGCTCCTTGATCCTGCTCAGCATGAAAACGTGGTAGTCCATTGACAGACCGAACAGGATGCTGAACATGAACAGTGGTAGCCAGAACTCGATCTGGTCGACCCGCTTGAATCCGAAAAGGTCGATCAGGAAGCCTTCCTGGAACACCAGGACGACCAGCCCGTAGGCAGCCCCGACCGATAACAGGTTCATAAGGATCGACGCGATCGAGATCGTGATCGAGCGGAATGCGAACAGCAGCAGGATGAAACTGAGACCGAGCACTGCAGCAAACACGATCGGCAGGTATTCGTCCGTGATTTTCACGGAGTCGACGATCCCGGCCGTGTCGCCGCCAACCAGGGCGTCATAGGAGTTATCCGGCACACCCTCGAACGCCTCCGGGATCAGATCCTCCCTCAGCCGTCGAATCGTCCTGAGTGCCGTCTGGTTTTGGGGATCTCCGGGGATCCTGGACACGAGGCTGGCCAGGCCGACACTCGGCTCAATGCGGACCTCGGGCACCTGTAGGCCCTCGTCCCGGGTGATCAGTTCTTCAAGTTTCGTCAGTGCACCAGTTATTGCAGGTGATTCGACATCGCCGTCGATGGCGACCAGGGCCGGGGCGTCCGAGCCGAATCCGAACTTGTCATCGAGCAGTTCGAAGCCGATTTTCGTCGGCTCCCCGTCGGGCAGGACTGAGATGCCGCTCGTGCCTTTTTCGAGGTTGAGGTAGAAGTATGACAACACCAGGAGGATCGACGCGGCACCGAGCATGCTAACGATCGGACGGCGCATCACGCCAACCGTGATGGTGTTCCAGAATCCGTCCTGTGCGTCGGGATCTGAAATCTTGTCGCCACCAAGACCGAACGAGCGGCCCGAACCGCTGAACCGCCGGGCGAGCGTCAGCACGATCAATATCGCCATCACGCCACCCGAGACCATGATTATCTCGGGACCGAAACCTACGGTCAGTGAAAGGACTGCGCCGCCGACGATAAAGAGCCCCAGGGTGAGGGGCAACGGTGCGCGAACTGCCGAAACCCTGTCGCCGAGGATCCCAATAATGGCCGGCAATAGCGTTGTTCCCGTGATGACCGCGACGAACA
>JASLNQ010000330.1 GCA_030745955.1 Dehalococcoidia bacterium
TCCTAAACATTTTATTTCCCCTTTACCTGCACAGGCGGCTGTTTCTGTGTGACGCCTCCACCAATCTGGCGGTATTCCCTCTAAAGCGTCTGTCCTGCATCCTTCGGGTCCGGGCCGGGTTGGATCCGTCGGGCAGGCCAGCTGTCTGTGCTGATACCCATAACTGTGTCGTGCGGGGACCATGGCAACATCGTGGAAACTACGGAGTGCTATCCGTGAATCCGCCTAAAAACCTACACGCAAAGGGAGTCGGGCAAAGTGCCCACCGGGGGGTGTGGCGAGCTATCAGGCGCAGTTCAATTCGTTTTCGCAGGAGCGGGTGCGGCCAGGCCGCGGGCGGCCAGGAGTGGGCAACAGCCTGTTTTTTCCCAGACACCTGGGGCGGAGACTGCGAAAACCCCACCTGTGTGGTTGCACACAGACGGCCATGTTCACGTGCGAAGCCGGGATCACGCGGATACCCCAGGCCGGGGTAAGCAACCGGCGAAAGGGCGTGTGGCGTAGGAGGTCACCCGGCGATGTGACATTTCCTCTCCATACGTCTGTCGGGCGGGGAGCGAAGACCCAACGTCGTTACGCAGGCAGCGAGTTTTTCACCGTTTCGAGCGTTTCCTCGATATCGGCATCGGTATGGGCCGTCGAAACGAACCAGGCTTCGAACTGCGAGGGCGGCAGGTATACGCCGTTATCAACCATGCTGTGGAAAAACGCCCCGAACGACTCTCGGTCGGTCGCAGATGCACCCGCCATGTCGGTCACCGGGTTTCCCGTGAAAAACACGGTCAGCAGTCCGCATGCACGGTTTACCACCGCCGGTATACCGGCACCGCTGAATACGCCGAGGAGTCCATCGGCCAGTTTCGCTGTGCTGGCGTCCAGGCCCTGGTAGACGCCCGGTCTGGACAGTTCGTCCAGGGTCGCGATGCCCGCAGCCATCGCGACGGGGTTGCCCGAGAGGGTGCCGGCCTGGTACATCGGGCCCAGCGGGGCTACTTCAGACATGATCTCGGCGCTCGCGCCGTAGGCACCAACAGGGAACCCACCGCCGACGATTTTTCCGAGGCAGGTGATGTCGGGCGTGACTCCGTAAACAGACTGGGCACCCCCAAGGGCCACCCGGAAGCCTGAAATGACCTCGTCGAAGATCAGCAGCGCGCCGTGCTCGGAGGTCATTTCGCGGAGGTTTTCCAGGAAACCGGGTTCGGGTGTGACCACGCCCATGTTCCCGGCGATCGGCTCGACGATTACCGCCGCTACCTCACCTGCATTCGCCTCAAGGAGCAATCGCACTGAATCGGCATTATTGAACTCGGCCACGAGTGTGCTTGCGGCGTATTCGGGGTGAACGCCCGCAGACGAAGCGATTCCCTGGTTCGCCAACCCGGACCCCGCTTCGACCAGCAGGGCGTCTTCGTGTCCGTGATACCCGCCGTTGAACTTGAGGATCTTGCTGCGGCCGGTCCTGGCGCGGGCAAGCCTCAATGCCGACATCGTGGCTTCGGTGCCGGAACTTACGAACCGCACGATCTCGATCGACGGCACCGCGTCGACCACCCGCCGGGCCATCTCGACTTCCAGTTCAGTCGGTGCACCGAACGAAGTGCCCGATCGTGCGGCCTCGACGGCGGCGTCGATCACGGCCGGGTGTGCATGGCCGAGGATCATCGGTCCCCAGGAGCACACGTAGTCGATCAGTTCGTTATCGTCGACATCCCAGATACGCGCGCCCGCTGCCTTTTTGAAGAAGATTGGTTCACCGCCAACTGAACCCCAGGCGCGTGCGGGGCTGTTGACTCCGCCGGGAATTAGGCTTTTCGCGTTGGAAAAGAGTTGTGTTGACTTGGTACGGGCCACTATGGTCCTCCAGGCGGTGTATCAAACGTGTGCCGAAACGGGGGCAGACGTATTTTGACGCGAAAGGGGGCACAGTAACAGTGCCCCCAATGTGAGAATTTACCGGTTTGTTGTGATTGCCTGGTTATTCGATCTCGTTGTCTTCTTCGTCTTCACCAAGGGCAAAGACTTTCTGGATGGCCTCGGCGGCGCTGTCCTCTTCGCTGCGGAGGAAACTGATCGGGTCGGCTAGTATTCGACGGACCAGCGAGCGCGTCATTTTCTCGACTGCAACTGATTGCTCGTCCGTGAGGTCGTCGAGATTTCCAAGCGTTCGCTCGGTTTCTTCGCGTCGCATCCGCTCGATGCGGGCCCCGAGTGTGCGGATCACCGGTTCGCTCTCCAGGCCGGTCAGTCGTTCCTTGAAGCGTCGCACGCCGTCTTCGATGAGGTCCTGTGCCGCCGCCGCCGCTTCCTCTCGCAGTCCCTGGTGTTCGGCTGATTTTGCCTGCAACTCTGAGAGAGTGATGAGTGTCACACCATCGATCTCGCTCGTGGCAGGGTCGACGTCACGGGGCATCCCGACATCCAGCACGTACATTGGTTGCCGGGAGCGGCTGGCCATAGCGGCCCTGATCGCATCGGCACTAATCACCGGTTCGGATGCCGCTGTGCAGGTGATGAGGACATCGGTGGTGCCGAGTGATTCGGTTATTTGTTCGAACGGGATTTGTGGTGAGCCGAGTTCTTCAGCAAGGATCGATCTGCGGTTAATCGAGCGGCTGGTAACAGTGATATCGTCGGCACCGTAGCGCCGGAGGGCCCTGGCCGTTAGCTTTCCGGTTTCACCGGCGCCGACCAGGAGTACCCGAAGGCCTTTGAGGTCGCCCGCTGCCTTCTGAAGCGCCTGCACGCCGATCGAGGACACGGAAACCCGGTTTCGGCCGAGGCCCGATTCCTTCCTGACACGCCTGCTGTTTCGGATGGCGGCGTGGAACATCCTGGAAAGCACTGGCTCAACGGTCCCAGCTTCACCGGCAACCTGTAGCGCCCGGGTCACCTGGCCGAGGATCTGCGCTTCGCCGAGTGCAACCGAGTGCAGGCCCGAGGTGACGCTGAACAGGTGGATGGCA
>JASLNQ010000331.1 GCA_030745955.1 Dehalococcoidia bacterium
TAGACATTGACAGCCCACGGATCATTGAGCGGCGCGAGTGCGCCGTTCAGTGGTCCAAAACCCTCTGCAATGTCCACGTATCATCACACCCAACGCGTCGCAGTTCAAACCGGCCCTGGAGTCTGGCGCCGGACAGTTCGAACGTCCACAGGTCGTCATCGCAGAACGAAACGGACAACTGTCCGGAGTCTTGAAGTTCGACCCGCCCCCGACCCCCGCTGACCGCACCGGAGTAATCCAGGTAAGCTATCCGGTGGTCGTGGATCCTGGCCGCCTCGATCTGCCGGTCGGGTGATATCCCAAGCGGGTCGGCAGCGATCCGCCACGTCGCCAGCGCATCGTTGATCTCGAGCATCAGGTCCCAGTGCACCGGACCGCAGCCACTGTGTTTGTGCAGCACGAACCGTCTCATGCCGGAATCATACCAACCCGCCGCACCAAAAGCAGCGCTGGGGTCGTGACACGCGTCTCGGAGCGTGCTAGAATATCGTCATCATGGCAAATCGACACGACAGCTACGTCAGCCCACTGGAGTCGCGATATGCTTCCCAGGCGATGGGGGAACTCTTCAGCGACAGGCACAAGTTCACGACCTGGCGGCGGCTTTGGATTGCTCTGGCCAGATCCCAGAAGCAACTCGGCCTGGATATCAGCGACGGGCAGATCGCCGAACTCGAAGCACACGTTGATGATATCGACTACGATGCCGCCGGGCAGTACGAGCGTAAGTTCCGCCACGACGTGATGGCCCACATTCATGCTTACGGCGACGCGGCGCCGGGGGCGAAGGGCATTATCCACCTGGGCGCCACGAGCCAGTTCGTCAATTGCAACACCGACCTGCTGATACTGCGCGACGCACTGGGCCTGGTGGCCGGGGCTCTTGCCAACGTAATCGACGCACTGGCGAAGTTCGCCGAAGAACACCGCAACCTGCCCTGCCTGGGCTTCACGCATTATCAACCCGCCCAGATGACGACCGTTGGTAAACGGGCGGCGCTCTGGTGTAACGAATTCCTCATGGATCTCGTCGAGGTCGAGCGGCGGCTGGAAGAGCTGGAGTTCAGAGGCGTAAAGGGCACAACCGGCACCCAAGCCAGCTATCTGGCACTATTCGACGGGGACCACGAGAAGGTAAAGCAGCTCGACGCGATGGTGGCTGCAGAAATGGGCTTCGATACTACCATCTGCGTGACCGGGCAAACCTACAGCCGCAAAATCGACGCGATGGTCGCCCAGACGCTGGCAGGAATCGGGGCAAGCGCGCACAAATCCTGCAACGACGTCCGCCTGCTGGCGAACCTCAAGGAACTCGAAGAACCATTCGCCAGCACCCAGGTCGGGTCGTCGGCGATGGCATACAAGCGCAATCCGATGCGATGCGAACGGGCAACCGCTCTTTCCAGGTTCCTCATGGACGTAGCTCAGAGCCCCCTTCACACGGCGGCCGAACAGTGGTTCGAGCGCACCCTCGACGACTCTGCCAACAAACGCATCGCAATGTCCGAGGCGTTCCTGTCGGCAGACGCGATACTCAACATCGTGACCAATGTCGCACGAGGCATGGTGGTTTACCCGGCGGTCATAGACGCACACATCCGCTCCGAGTTGCCCTTCATGGCCAGCGAGAACATCCTGATGGCGGCGGTCCAGGCAGGCGGCGACCGACAAGAACTCCACGAGCAAATCCGCCTGCATTCCCAAGCCGCCGCCCAACAGGTAAAGGGCGAGGGCAAGCCCAACGATCTGATCGAACGCATCAAGGGCGACGAGGCGTTTTCCTCCCTGGACATCGACACCCTTCTCGACCCGTCTGCATTCGTCGGGCGGGCGCCTCAGCAGGTCGACGATTTTCTCGCCACACACGTAGCACCGGTGCGAGCCCGCTACGCTGCAGAACTCGGTCAGGGCGGTGAACTGAACGTCTAAACCGCTGACGATGACGTTGAGGTGACTCGTTTGAACTCCCAGTCATCGGAAAACAAATCTCTCGGTATTCGAGTGCATTCGAGTATGTGTGGATAGTTGAGAACCTGTTTTTCACTGGATGCGGGGAAGGGGTCAGGACTCATTGATAAACGGTGGTGAGTTCCCCTCAGCTTTCGAGCATTTCGCAGAGGCGTTGGGGTGTGAAATTCTTGATGTGCAGGAATTGCATGCCTACTGATCGGGCGCCTCGACCGTCGCGGGTGTCGCGGTCGCCTACGAACACTATCTCGCCGGGATCGACGCCCAGGAGGCGGGCAATTTCGGTAAAACCCTTCGGCGACGGTTTGAACTCGCCGATGCCTCGCTGCCCGGACCATATCACCGCCTGAAAGCAACCGCCCAGACCGAGTGCGGCGAGCTTTCCGTCGGGCGGGTAATCGGAGTAAACGCCCTGGGTCGTGCCGCGGTCATGGAGCATGATGATGGTCTCGATGACATCCGTCTTCGCAATTCGCGGCAGAAATCTCAGTGGTCTGCGGGCGACCCATTCATGCACGGTATCGTGAATGTCGGCGGGTTCCATGCCCAGTTTCCGGGCCGCCGCGTGCAGTTGTGGATCGCTGATCTCCGTATCTCCCGCGGTCCGACCACGCATTTTGTCGAGCATGGAGCGGTAAACCTGGAGGACCCTCACCTCGCACAGCAGGCGAATCGGCGAATGCGCCAGCCGCCATGCCAATTCGCGAATCATGTAGAACCGCATCGGCCAGAGCGGATAGAGCGTACCGTCGACATCGTATACTACTGCCCGGGCCACTATCGCTCTCCGGCGGCAAATCGGGCGGCCAGTTGCACGAACTGATCGCCTCGCTGCTGGTAGTTCGTGAACATGTCGTAGCTGGCGCAGGCCGGGCTGAGAAGCACAACATCGCCCTCGTGGGCCAGTTCCGCCGCAGTGGCGACCGCGCCTTCAAGATCCACTGCAGTATGGATGCCCGGCTCCGGATCGCACCGGGACTTCTC
>JASLNQ010000332.1 GCA_030745955.1 Dehalococcoidia bacterium
CGAGCCGGCGCCGATCAACACTTTCCAGAAGACGCCCAATGCCATAATCGGACCAGGCGACACGATGGTTCTGCCCGACGTGCCGGCGACCATATTCGAGGGTGAGGCCGAACTCGCCGTTGTCATCGGCAAGACCGCAACCAACGTAGCTGCCGCCGATGCATCCGACTACATTTTTGGCTACACCAACTTCATCGATGGTTCGGCCCGCGGGCTGGGTGGCGCGAGCGTCTTCCACGCGATGAAGTCTCGCGATACGTTCGCCCCCATCGGCCCGTACATCGTGACGGCAGACGAGGTGCCGAATCCGCAGAACCTGCAGATCCAGCTGTGGAACAACGGCGAGCTCAAGCAGAACTTCAATTCAGATGACATGGCACACAAGATTGACCGCTGCATCGAGTACATCACGGCGATCCATACGCTGGAGCCGGGCGACATTGTTGCGACGGGGACCAATCACCGTGGGCTCAATTCCTTCATGGACGGTGACGTGATCGAGCTTGAGTGCGAGGGACTGGGCCGGCTTAGCTTCAATGTTAGGGACGATCTCAAGCGGACCTGGAGCCGGGAGACGAGGCTCGACCGCCAGGAGCGGGGCCTGGAAGACTCGACGCCGCAGCTGACGGGCAAATACGCCTAGACGGATGATCGGGTGCGGTGTGGCGTTCGCCGTGTGCAGGGTGGCTCATTTCCTTGTCCTGATCCCTGCGGAGGGACCCGGGCGGTATCGCGCCCGGGTGCGCGGTCGGAGAAGGGTCGCGTCGCTCTCGTGGTGCGTGGCCGTCAACCTGATCCGCAGGAAACCGTTCTTAGCAGAGTTGTTACGACCACATGAGCAGCAACGACCAGAGTGAAAGCAGCCAACGCCCCCCGGTTTCGGGCCGTCGCATGACGTACGGCGACGTACGCGGCGTCGAGAACCGGGTTTCTCGCATCGTCATGGGTACCCTGGGGAGCCAGGAGCTGGAACCTGCCACCGTGATGTTCGACGACTTCGCAGAAGCGGGTGGAAACTGCTTTGATACCGCGCGGCACTATGGTGCTGCCGAGGTGGTTCTCGGCGAATGGATGCAGGGACGTGGAGTCCGCGCCGAAACGGTCGTCATCACGAAAGGGGCGCACACTCCGAACTGCAATCCCGAGACCGTAATCAGGGAACTGGCTGAAAGCCTCGGCCGGTTACAGACCGACTACATCGATATCTACTTCCTGCACCGCGACAACATCGACGTGCCGGTGGGTGAGTTCGTAGACGTGCTCAACGAGCACAAAGCCGCAGGGCAGCTGAGGGTTTTCGGAGGATCGAACTGGAGCCTGCAGCGTGTGGCCGAGGCGAACGAGTACGCTGCGAAAAAGGGAGTTGCGGGCTTCAGCGTACTCAGCAACCACCTGAGCCTGGCAAGGATGGTGGAGCCGCCGTGGGCCGGGTGCCTGGCGGCGTCGGACGCCGAATCCCGTGCCTGGCTTGCGGAGCGGAACATGCCCCTGTTCCCGTGGTCGAGCCAGGCCCGTGGTTTCTTCGCCGATGGGCGGGCCGATCCGTCGGACCATGCCGATCCCGAACTCGTCCGTTGCTGGTACAGCGACGACAACTTCGCCCGGCTTGCGCGTGCGAGACAACTGGCCGAGGAGCGGGGCGTGACGGCGATCAGCGTTGCGCTGGCTTATGTGCTGAACCTGCCGATCCCCACGTTCCCGGTGATCGGTCCCCTGCTACCGAGTGAGACCCTGATCTCGCTGGCAGCGCTCAATGTCGAACTGTCGCCAGCCGAATTGAGGTGGCTCAACCTCGAGGAATAGGTCCCCTCAGTCGGTTTCGGCGGCCCTGATTCGTGCGATGAGTTCGGTTGTCGAGATCCCTGGCGTGTAACCGGTCGTGCGATAGATACCCATTTCCATTGGCACTTTGTAACAGAGTTCTTCGAGCTCGCTGGAAAAGTCGTCGCCGTGCATCACGAGGTCGATTCTGTGCAGTTCGATCCACTCCCGGTCGATCGTGATCGGGGCGTTGGGCACGACTTCGTCGACGTAGCGGCAACCCTCGACCGATGCCACGCGTTCCGGCATCGACATAATGGGTTTGCGCTTGTAGGCAGTCACTGCTTCATCGGCGTGGACACCCACAAGCAGGTAGTCGCCGTGCGTGCTGACCTGGCGGAGGAAATTCACGTGACCGTAGTGAAAGAGGTCGGCCACCATATCGACATAAACGCGTGTGATTTCAACTTCTCCTGGCTAAATTTGTTGCAACCTGAACCTGGTCCCGACCGAGTTCAGCCAGGCACGTTCGACAGCATTCAGGGCCGTTCAGGAAACCACGGGGACGAGGACGTCTGCCCTGCCCGACTGGATTTCAGGATCGGGTTTGTAGATGTAATCGACACCTGGTTCGAGATTCTCAAGATAGAGGACCTCGGTGCTGTCCCCAACCTGGATCGCGAGGACGTACCCAGCTTCGACCGGCAGGCTGAAGTATACAAAGCCGTCGCTGTTGGTCTTCGACCGGTGCAGACCCGTTAACACCGATGTAGCCGCAAGCGAGACTTCGGATCCGGCGACCGGTTGACCTTGAAGATCGACTACCTTCAGGCTGCCGGTGTGTCGTTCCAGATCATGGAGATTTTCCAACTGCATGACGCCACCGGATTCGGCGTCATCAGTGGCTTCTGCCATGAGGTCGAGTACCTGTTGCTCAAATCCGCCCGCTTTTTTCGGGGTCATCCATTCTGGACCGTACTTGAGCCTGAAGTATTCTTCAGGTGGATTCGGAACCATAAATTTCTCACCAAGAAAATCGATCTCCCTGAGGTCGGTATGCAGGCTTACAGGAATTTTTACTACCGGCCACTGGTAAATGCTGTCATCGATTATTCGATAGCCCGTCCAGTCCAGCTGGATACCAGACTTCTGCATATCGACGCTCAGGTTAAGTTCGTTCACTTTGA
>JASLNQ010000333.1 GCA_030745955.1 Dehalococcoidia bacterium
AGCGTTTCCTTTTCTCGTTCGTTCTGCTTCGTTCTTCTTCGTACTTACTCGCTAATGGGGTAACCGACTTGATTACGGGTTAACTTTCGCTACCTGCGCCGTTACGTGACGACCTGCTCGGAGCGCAAAGGGCGTAGAGGACTGCCATTCGCACGGCAACCCCGTTTCGCACCTGCTCCTCGACCACGCTCTGGGCTCCGTGTGCAACATCGCTGGCTATCTCGACGCCTTCGTTCATCGGGCCCGGGTGCATGAGCAGCGCACCGTCGTTCGCCGTGGCCAGCCTTCGGGCGTTGATGCCCCAACGGGTGGAATATTCGCGGAGGCTCGGGAGGTGGCCGGCGTCCTGGCGCTCCTCCTGGATGCGCAGGGGCATCACGACATCTGCACCGGCAACCGCTTCGTCGACCGAGCTGGCAAGCTTCAGGCCGGCAAATCCGGTCTCTTCCCCCAGTGTCGAACCCGGTTCCCATTCGTCCGGCAGCAGCGTGTTGGGACACGAAACGACGACCTCGGCACCCATTTTCTGGAAGGCGATGATGTCGGAGCGCGCCACCCTGCTGTAGAGGACGTCGCCGACTATCGCGACCTTCCTGCCGGCCAACTCGCCCACATGCTTTCGGACAGTGAACAAATCGAGCAATGCCTGTGTCGGGTGGGCGTGGGTCCCGTCGCCGGCGTTCACGACTGCAGCATCGATGTTGTTCGCTATGAAATACGGAGCGCCCGAATGCGGGTGGCGTACGACCAGGGCGTCGATCTGCATCGCCTGGAGCGTCCTCACGGTGTTCAGCAGCGATTCACCCTTCGTCACGCTACTGGCGGCAGTCGTGACGTTGATCACGTCGGCCCCGAGAATCTTTCCGGCCTGCTCGAACGAGACGCGGGTGCGGGTGCTGTTTTCGAAGAACAGGGTGATGATTGTTTTGCCGCGCAGTGCCGGGGTTTTGCGAACGTCCCGGCCCGCTATCTCCAGCATGCCCTCGGCGCTGTTGAGCAACCCCTCGATCTCCGGTGCGGTGAGGTCGTCGAGGTCAAGCAGGTGATGACGCGGCTCGGCCATCATGTCGGGCTGGTCGGGTGCGACCGTGGGCTTTTTCGCCGGTTTGCGGGCTGCCGCGGTTTTCGATTTCGTTGCCTGTGCCATTTTTTCGGTCACCTTTCCAGCTGCATCTGCCGAAATCACTTGCCGGGCTCTATCGAGTTTTTTCGCCATCAGGATTCACGTCCCAGCACTACGGCGTCCTCGCCGTCTGTTTCCGCAATTCGGACCTGCACGCGCTCGCCCCGTGCGGTTGGAATGTTCTTGCCGACGAAGTCGGGGCGGATGGGGAGTTCACGGTGTCCGCGGTCGACCAGGACGGCGAGTTGGATGCGCCTTGCCCTGCCGAAATCGAGTAGCGCTTCAAGCGCAGCCCGCACGGTGCGGCCGGTGTACAGGACGTCGTCGACGATAACCACCGGACGGTCGGTAACTTCGGTCGGAATTTCGGAGGGCAGGAGCGGCTGTCCCGATGCCCGGTCGGGGTCGTCGCGCCAGAGCCTGGGATCGAGTGAGCCGACTGTTGGAGCTGAACCCTCGAAGCGTTCGATGTTATCGGCCAGGCGCTGGGCCAGGTGCACGCCGCGGGTGTGAATCCCGACCAACACGAGGTCGCCGGCGCCACGGTTTTGCTCGAGGATCTCATGCGAAATTCTCGTCAGCACCCGCCTGATGTCGTCCCCGGTCAGGAGGACTCTTTCAACCTGGTTCGTCACGCTCGCTCCCCTTGTGGCCGACTGGCTGATGTTCGTTGCTGGCCGACCGGTCCGGGGGCACAAAAAAATCCTTGCCGTGCTGGCAAGGATCGTGTTTGCGTATACGTGCGTGCGCAGTCACCCCCCGGTCGGAACTTGCGATTTGATCTTGCGATCACGCTCCGCGGTGGGTGTCTTTGCAGATTCCCTTGCCAGCCTCACTGGACTGGATTTAAAGGCCCACAAATTATTCAGTTCTTAACCATCCAGACTATCACCCGGTGGTGGGTTTCACAACGCGTGGGAGCGCAAACACGCATCCAAAACGGGGAGATTGGTCCCATGGAGTTGGCGGCGTTCCCCTCAACCTAACCTTCTCCCCACGGGAGAAGGAATCTGAACACGGCCCCTACAGGGCAACCCAGTCGCTGCCGGGGTCGTCTTCCATCGGGGCTACTGCGCGCCAGGATTTCGGGTAGACCTTTAGTCCGCACAGGCACCGCACCGATCGTACACGGCGCTTGCGAACGATAATCACTTTGCAGTGGCCGCACTTCGACAGGTAGCGGACCCTCGATTGCCACTTTTCGGTAGTAACGTCCACGTGCCGGCGTGGCCTGACATCCAACTCGCTACACACGGCCCGAAATTCCCTGCCGTGGGCACCCGCGTCGTCGCCCCACCGGGCATGGACTATTGCGTGGGCCACTTCGTGGAGCACTACCTGCCGGATATCGGTCTCGTCGCCCATCGCCAGCAGGCGAGATGAGATCGCGATCTGTTTTTTCGATGGCGTGTAGGAGCCGAGAGTCCGGCGCATCCGGCCCGAGACCCGCACCGGCGGCAGTTCGAGGTCCGGCTGGTGGGTGTCGAGGGTGGTCTGGACCAGGGTGTCGACGAAAGATGCGGCAGGTTTTTCAATCCGGGAGTCGTCAAGGTTGAAAGCCAGTTGTCGCGGGATTTCTGGCGTTGGGGACAGCACAATAACGGGTGCTGCACCAACAACCCGCCGAGCTGCTTTGGGAACTGAAACCGAAATTGTCTTTTACCTCAGCGGCCCGGCCGCCAGGTTTCCGGGTAGGGCAGCACAATGCGAGCTTCGCAGGGTGATATCCGACCCGGAGCACATCTGCCAGTGACATCCACCGACCGTTCAGGCGCGAGTATCCGGATTTCCCGTGAGGAGTGAACCCGG
>JASLNQ010000334.1 GCA_030745955.1 Dehalococcoidia bacterium
GTTCGCCGGCGGCACCACCCACTTCGTGACCCTGAAAGAAGAAAACGGCTACCTGGTCGATTTCTCGGACATCCCCACCGATGTCGCAAAAAAGGCCAAAACCCTCTGGATCAACTATCCGAACAACCCGACCGGCGCAATCGCCCCTCTCAGCTTCTTCGACGAAGCAGTCCGCTACTGCAAGGAGTTCGACATCGCACTGCTGCACGATGCGGCATACACAGAAGTCACTTACGACGGCTACGTCGCGCCGAGCGTGCTGCAGGCCGAGGGTGCCATGGACATCGCCATGGAATTCCACTCGCTGTCCAAGACCGCAAACATGACGGGGTGGCGCGTCGGAATGGCGGTCGGCAATCCGGATATGGTGAATGCGCTGATGCGGGTGAAGTCGAACATCGACTCCGGGCTGTCGCAGGCGAACCAGGAAATGGGTATTGCAGCACTCGGCCTCCCGCAAGACTGGCTCAATAACAACAACGAGGTATATCGGAAACGCCGCGACAGGGTAGTCTCAGTCTTGAACGAGATCGGAGTTCCAACTGCGGCCCCGAAAGGCGCTCTTTACATATGGACCCCAATCCCCGAAGGCTACACGTCGGCGGAGTTCGCTCAGAAACTGCTCGATGAAGTCGATGTCGTCGTCACCCCCGGCAATGGCTACGGACCCGGTGGAG
The DNA here is from genome assembly GCA_030745955.1 of Dehalococcoidia bacterium. The sequence continues at coordinate 678 of JASLNQ010000334.1, forward strand.
AGGGATACATCAGGCTCTCGCTGACGATTCCGGACGACCAGATCGACGAGGGACTGCGCAGACTGTCACGATTCAGCATCGCAAGCCAGTCGTAGAGGTGAAACCCAGGGATACCCGAGGTTCACAAACCAGCTATTCATGCCCAGGAAACACACATATTCCACCGGTCCGTTCCGCGAACGCGCCGTCCTGGTGGGCGTAAACGTGCGATCGAAAGGCGATTACTGGGAACTCGACGACTCGCTGGCCGAGCTTGCCGACCTGGCCCGTGCCGCCGGGGCGAACCCGGTCGCATCACTCACCCAGTCGATGAACAAGCCGGCACCTACCTACGTCGGCACCGGCAAGATGAATGAGCTTGAACTGGTCGTCAGGCGAGAGCACATCGACACTGCCATCTTCGACGACGAACTGACGCCGAACCAGCAGCGAACCCTCGAAGACAAACTCGGGATCAAGGTCATCGACCGGACGGCGTTGATCCTCGACGTGTTCGCCCAGCGTGCCCGGTCCCGGGACGGACGGGTGCAGATCGACCTCGCACAGACCGAATACCTGCTGCCGCGCCTGGCCGGCCAGTGGTCTCACCTTGAGCGACTCGGTGGCGGGGTCGGCACGAGGGGGCCCGGTGAAACCCAGATAGAAACCGACCGCCGACTGGTCAGACGCAAGCTGTCCCGGGTGAAAAAGGAACTCCAACAGGTCCGCTCGCAGCGCGATCAGCAGAGGCAGGTCAGGTCCAGCGGTGACACCAGGCTCGTATCGCTGGTCGGCTATACAAACGCCGGTAAATCGGCGCTGTTCAACAGGATCACGTCATCGGGCGTAATCGAGCGCAACCAGCTGTTCTCAACACTCGATACCACCACGCGGCGCCTTTTCCTGCCTTCCGGCGCAGCTGCGACCATCAGCGACACGGTTGGGTTCGTCCACAAGCTGCCACCGGTACTGGTCGCCGCCTTCGGGGCGACACTCGAAGAGGCGATGGAGGCCGACCTGTTGCTCCAGGTCACCGATATCTCAAGCCCGTATGCGGCCGAGCAGGCCCGTGTCGTTTCCGATCAGTTGACTGAAATGGGAATAGGGGACACCCCGCGAATTCTTGTCATGAACAAGCTCGACCTCGTGGTCGATACGCCTCACCAACCGCTTGACCTTGATGTCCTTGCGCAAATCGATATTGCAGAGTTCAGCCGGGTCGTAACTACCTCCGCAACGCAGGGCTGGGGCATGGACGACCTCCGAAACGCGATCGATTCCGAAGTGTCGCCCGTAAACCTCAATGAACCCGAGCTAACGGCTGAGCCTGTAATCGCTCCAACACCCACCAGCCGCAACTAGCCGCCTTCAAAGCACCGCGGGGCAGGCCAGGAGCATCGAAATCGTACGTCGCACTATCCATGTTATGTCAAGTTAGAAGAGGTCCACCGAATCAGCTGTGTAACTTCTGGCATCTCATGCACGGTTTCCTTTACGTGCAATTCCGTACATCGGAGCACCTGTCATTAGCGTATCCTCAACGAGAAGACATTCGCCCCGCACAGGCCGCGAACACACAGCCTGGCGCAGAATCCCACAGCCGCCCGCACTCCCAAAATGAATTTCCCGACTCTATTCGGCTCGCTAAGATTTCCGTCAGTGATACTCGTCGTTCTTGCCGTCTCTCTGTTTGCGGTGGCATGCAGCGACGACGAGGAAACCCCGGAAGAAAGGAACGACGGACCGGTCATCCTCGCAGACGGCTCCCAGGCCACCGCGACACCCCAACCCATAGCCGAAGAGCCTGCAGCGGTCCCTGACGGCCTCCAGATCGTCTGGGAGACCTACTCGATACTGGTCAGAGAGTATGTGATCCGCGAAAACATCGATCCCGATGTCCTTTCCGAAGGTGCCGTTATCGGCATGCTCGAGGCGCTCGACGACCGCTACACGGCCTACATTCCACCCACCACGTTCAAAATCGACCAGGACGGTTTCCAGGGAAAATTCGGCGGCATCGGCGCCCAGGTCGAAGTCGCACCCGACCGAAAAGGCGTCATCATAACCAAGCCTCTGCCGAACACCCCGGCTGAAAAAGCGGGAATCAAGGCTGGCGACCGGATCCTGGCCGTCGATGGCGAAGACGCAACCGAATGGAGTGTCCTTGAAGCCGTAAACAAGATCCGTGGCGAACAGGGAACCCCGGTGGTACTTACGGTCGAACACGTCGGAAGCCTCGATCCAGTTGACATAACAATCATTCGCGAC
>JASLNQ010000335.1 GCA_030745955.1 Dehalococcoidia bacterium
CTCTTGATGCCCTGACGCTCCGAGCGGATTGTCACTACATGGAATCCTCGTTTAAAGCCTAGACAATCTTCCTTCGCATAATCGATAATCAGCCGATCGAGTTGTGTTGTATAGATGGGGCTTGAAAACCCGCCGCATTCATCACCGGGCAGATCCGGCCGTCATCGGGCTGGTGACTGGGTGATTGTCCAGACATCAGAGCTTCTCATTGGTCAACCCGGCCGAATGGTCGTCGACAGCAAAGAACGAGGAAGTGATCATGGATTTTGGAATGACTATCCCCACCCGCGGGCCGCTGGCGGAACCGCAAAAGATCGAACAACTGGCCAGACGTGCGGAGCAACTCGGATTTACCTACCTTGCCGTCCCTGACCATATCGTAGTACCGCGAAAGATCGACTCGCGCTATCCCTATTCAGCTTCGGGCGACTTTCCAGGATCCGAGTCAGGTGCCTGTCTCGACCAGTTCAGTGTGCTTACTTTTCTCGCTGCACTGACCACGGGACCTCGCCTGGTCTCGTCGGTGACCGTGATTCCGCACCGGGGTGCTCTGGAGTCAGCCAAGCTGGTGGCGAGCATTGATGTGCTCTCACATGGGCGTATGACACTAGGTGTCGGGGCGGGATGGATGCGGGAGGAATTCGAAGCACTCGGTGCGCTGTCGTTTGACCATCGCGGCCAGGTGACCGACGAATACCTCGAGGCATTCAAGATACTGTGGACCGAGGACGACCCGGTCTTCGATGGAGAGTTTGTCCGCTTTCGCAACATCAGTTTCCTTCCCAAACCAGTACAGAAACCTCACCCCCCGATCTGGGTCGGTGGCGAGAGTGGTCCGGCGTTGCGGCGTACCGCACGTTACGGTGATACCTGGTATCCCATCGGGAACAACCCCCGTTTCCCGCTAGGTTCGCTCGACCGGTTTGCCGAGCGCGTCAGGCGGCTTGGTGAAATTGCCGCTGAAGAGGGCCGGAATCCAGCGGACATCTCTCTGGTGTACTGCGCGTTATGGTTCGATGAGTACAAGACCCTGAGCCTGGATGACGGCAGTCGCCATCTGCTGAGCGGTTCGGTCGAACAGGTAGCCGAGGACGTCGCGGCACTCGCTGAGATCGGCGTACAGGGCCTGATGCTCAATTTTCAGCGAGACACGCTGGAGCAGTCGCTCGACAGTATGCAGCACTTTGCCGATGTCATCCGGCCGGCACTATGAACTTGTCGCCTTACCACAGGCAAGCTCGATTGGTTCTGGGTCTTGACCGGTTCGCTATCGCTTTGCCTGTATCGTCTGCTACCCATGCTTCGTGATGCTGGACCGATTCACTACCAGCGAGGCCCTTGGCAAGTCGTGCCGAAGCTGCGCTACCGGCCTCAACTCTGGTTGCTGCGGGCTTTCATCAATTGGTAAATCTGGTATCGTTCGCGCTTGGTTGTTCTGGGGCTTGCCTCTTATTCAGGCAGAATTGTTCCACGTAAACACATAACCATGGTGCGTCTACTGATTCTTTTGCCGATCGGCGATCGGAACTGCACCCAACCTCGGGCGTGAGCATGACCCAGGATCTGACCAAAGAAGTTCAGGACCGTTATCACAGGTTGCTTGAAGAGGGTGCCGACCCTAACGAATGGGCGTATGCCTGGCGTTCCGAGTACAACCGCGGGGGCTTCAAGGCTGTTGACTTTCTCATGGAAGAGGTCGTCAATCCTGGTAAATGCATCGGCTGTGCCGCCTGCCTGACGATCTGCCCGGTCGATGTATTTGATTACGAAGACGAGAGGCCGGTGGACACACGAGATACCGCCTGTGTTTTCTGCGAACTGTGTGTGGACGCCTGTCCCGTGCTTCGGCCGACCGACAAGGATCTGACCCAACAGATCGAACTGCGTGAACCGAGCATGGACGATGGGTTCGGGCCCTACGCCTACGGGGTGCTCGCACGGACAACACAGGAGTACATATTGAACGAAGGGCAGGACGGAGGAATCTGTTCGGCTCTTGCTATTCATGGGCTGCAGACCGGAACCCTCAAAGGTCTTGTCGTCGGTAACGAGTATCCGGACAATCCTCAGATGGGTTATGCGCAACTGGCCACTACGCCCGAAGAAGTCCTCACCAGTGCCCGTTCCCGTTACTCATATCAGCCGAACACGCTGGCATTGGTTGAAGCGATGGAGAAGGGCATCGCACCGCTGGCGGTGGTCGGCGTGCCGTGTCAGGTCGACGGGGTGCGCCAGCAGCAGTACTCCAGCATTCGCCTGGATGTGGCGGAGTGGTACCGCGAGAACATTTCCTTGGTCATTGGCCTGTTCTGTTCGGAGGCTTTTACCGAGGAAGGCATCGACTGGCTGGCCAACGATCTTGGTGTTCCCAAACGGGATGTCGCCAACATCAACATCAAGGGCAGGCTTGAAATCAAGTTGCGTGACGGGCGTGAAGAAACACGCTCGCTGAAGGCTTTCGGCAAGTATGCGCGGCCTGCCTGTCTTTACTGTATGGACTATGCAGCAGACAACGCGGACATCGGTCTGGGGGGGATTGGACTCGATGGGTGGACGTTTACCGTCATTCGGACCGAGGCCGGACACCGGGCCTGGCAGGCACTGGTCGAAGCAGGCTGGGTGGAAGTCAAGGAACTGGAGGAGTTGCCAAAATCCAAAGAACTCCTGACCCGGCTTTCGCGTTACAAGCGCAACCGGCCTCTACCCGCATTGATGCCGACGTATCAGGAACGTGAGGCCATTGGGAATCTTGATCCGAAAAACTACTATAGAGGTTGGGAAGATGATTCGTCTGCAAAGGACTGGCGACCTCTACCACCACCTCCTCCTAAAAAGAAGAAGGCTAAGTCGAAGAGTGAGGGAAACGCTTCATGAACCGCGCAAGGCCACGGCTTGA
>JASLNQ010000336.1 GCA_030745955.1 Dehalococcoidia bacterium
TCGATCAAGCACCAGGGCCACACGGTCTACCTTGGCGCTATCGAGCTGGTGCCGCTGTCACCCGCCGAGGTCGCAGCGATCGAGGCGGACCGCGCCGACCGCAGCAACAAGCGGCTCATTGTCAAAGGCGACAACTACGAGGAAGCTGATCGGCGCCTGTTCTACGAAGTTGTGCGAAATACCGATATCACCGCATGGATGGCCGGTTGCCATCGTTCCGATGACCTCGCCACGCCGGGCGGTCCGCCGACGCTCAAGCGGTTGCGGCAGGATACGCACGAGCTTGGCATCGAGGCCTATGCCTGTGACCGTCCAAGCGCCTGGAGCGGTATGATGGTCAGCGGCAATTCGCGCGAGACGAAATTTGTCCAGAACCCCGATTGGCACTGCCTGGACCGCGATGGCACCCATACGCATCAGGCCAGTTACGCCCACCCCGAGGTCCAGGAGTTCATGCTCGACCGCGCCCGGGTTGCCGCCAGTGCGGGCATCGACGGCTACGGCTACTTCCTGTGCCGCGACCCCGGCATGATCCTTTTCGAGCCGGTGGCGATGGCAGGGTTCGAAGAGAAGCACGGGGTCGATCCATGCACCCTCAGCGACCGCGACGACCGATTGCTCGATTGGCGTGCCGATATTCTCACTGAATTCATGCGACGCATGCGCCAGGCACTCGACGAGGTCGCCGCGGAGAACGGCTTCGACCGTATCAAGATCGTCCATGTGACGCTGGGCGATGAGGGGGCTAACCGCTTCTTCAGCTTCGACGTGGCGAGATGGGTGCGCGAGGGGCTGATCGATGTGATCTGTCCGTATCCGTGGACGGACTATCCCGACCGCTGGCTGGCCCAGGGGTTCGTCGAAGTCGATGTCGAGTATTTCACCGAGCTCTGCAAGGGCACAGACGTCACGGTCTTCCCCATGTGGCTCACCAGCGTGCCGAGGTTGTACGGGTGGGTATCCGAGCACGTGCGGCCGAACGAGTACTTCAAGAAAGCAATGGCCGACTACGACGCCGGCGCCGATGGTATCTCGACCTGGGACGCCGTCGGGCTGGCGATCATCTACCCGTTCATGGCCTCACGCTGGTTGCGCCTCGGGCACAAGGAACAATTGGCCAGCTGGGCTGAAAATGACTTCCCGTTGCCGAAGAAGCTGCGATTCACCCGTTTCGCCGGTGCGGCCCCGAATCGGTATCCGGCCGGGACCGGGGGGTAAAGAGGCGGCGAGTGGCCATTGGTACTTTGAGAAGCTGGAGATTTGCGACGAGCGACTGATTCGACTGACCCCGAACAATAAATCAAACCAGGATTTGATATGAAAGCACAACGTCTTTCTGCTGAACATGGTATCGTCTGCCACCTGCCCGGTGAGGAATTCGGCTACTTCGGGTGGCCCAGCGTCGAGCGGCTGGACGACGGCAAGCTGCTGGTCGCCAGTTCCGGTCTGCGGTCGGAGCATATGTGCCCGTGGGGCAAGACGGTATTGAATACCAGTACGGACGACGGCGCCACCTGGTCGCCGCCCGTCGCCATCCATGACTCACCTCTCGACGACCGGGACGCCGGCGTCGTCAATCTCGGTGGCGGCAATGTCATCGTGACCTGGGCCAGCGTCGATCTGCGCTATCATTTTTTAGAACTCGATCTCAGGGAGACGTTCGAGAAGATGGTCAGCGTCGAGGCAGTCGGGAAATGGGTTGAGTATATGGAAGAGCTCGTCGACGACGAGACGAACCCGCACGAAGGTTCCTGGCTGCTGCCGAGCTCGGACGGCGGCGAGACCTGGGGTGAGAAGGTGAAGGTACCGGTGTACACGCCGCACGGACCGATCCCCCTGCGCAACGGTGACCTGCTGTACCTGGGCAAAGACTTCGTGATCGCCCGTGCCGAGCGCGATCATGGTCCGGTGCTCTCGGCCCGCAGCGCCGACAACGGCCGCACCTGGACCGAACAGGGACATGTTCCAAAGTTTCCCGGCACCGAAAATCTCGAATACGCTGAGCCGCATGTAGTGGAGCTGCCGTCGGGGAAATTGGTCGGCATGATTCGCGTCGACGCCGACTCTGGCGTCGACGACGAAGCTAAGGCCGGCATCCTGTCATTCAGCATGTTGCAGACAGAGTCGGAGGACGGCGGCGAGACCTGGAGCATGCCGCGGCCGTTGAATTTCCACGGGGCGCCGCCGCATCTGATCCAGCATTCATCGGGTGCGCTGGTCATGATCTACGGTTATCGGCTCGTTGGTTTCGGCCAGCGCGTCGCGTTGAGCTATGACGAAGGCGCAAGCTGGGAGCACGACTGGATCTTGCGCGACGACGGCCCGGACTGGGACCTGGGCTATCCCTCGACAGTTGAAATGGCGGACGGCAGTCTGTTTTCGGTGTACTATCAGAAGGTACCGGGCGATCACAGGCCGTCGCTGCTGTATTCGCGCTGGCAGTTGCCGGGATGAGCTTTGACACGACGGAGCGTGTGACGTCCTGCAGCCGTAGATTTACGCTTATCGAGTTACTGGTGGTGATCGTCATCATTGCCATCCTGGCCGGCCTGCTGTTGCCGGCCTTGAGCCGTGCGAAGCGCAAGGCGCAGATCACCGTGTGCATGCACAATCTGCACCAGATAGGCGAGACCTATGCGATGTATCTGGCGAATAACAGATTCGTAAAATACCGGTACCGATAAAATTTTCCCGGTAGAACGGTAGCAAGGTTCTTTGAATTCGGTGGGTTTCTGGTTTACCGTAATTCGTCCCGGTACTCTTTCCCGCCCTGTATGTTGCAGGGGATCAACTCACCCCCAGCCGTGAACAGCAATTGACCCGCAGCCGTAGATTTACACTGATCGAGCTTTTGGTGGTGATCGTCATCATCTCTATCCTCGCAT